>JAIXVY010000287.1 GCA_027482505.1 Opitutaceae bacterium
CATCCACGCCCTCGCCGTCGGCGGCGTGCCCGGCGCGTTCATCACCGGCATAACGACGGACTCCGGCGCGTCCGCGTCGGATGGGGTAACTTCCGACCGCACCTTGGTTCTTCGCGGCACCGCCACTCCCGGCGCGTCGGTCGCGATATCACGCGCCGATCTCGGCGTGCTCGGCACCGTCACCGCCGACAGCTCCGGCCTGTGGAACTACGACTATTCCGCCACCGCGCTCGCGGACCGCGTCTACGCCTTCACCGCCGCCGCCACGGTCTCCGGCGTCGGCACCCCGCCCTGCCCCGCCTTCGTCGTCACGGTCGACAACGCTCCGGCGCCCGCGCCCGTCATCACCAGCGTGACGCTCGCGCCCGTTCCTTCCCTTTCCGGCACCGCCACGCCCGCCGACACCATCGCGGTCGCGCTCGACGGCCAGCTCGTCGCCACCGCCGTCGCCGACGAGCTGGGCAACTGGACCGCGCCCTACGTCGGTCCCGCGCTCGGCGCCGGTCTGAGGTCGTTCTCCGCCTCCGCCACCGATCTGGCCGGAAACCCCGGCCCGGCGTCCGCCGCCTATGCCGTCGACACCGGCCTGGCCGCGCCGGTTTTCACCGCCATCAGCACCGACAGCGGCGCAGCCGCGAACGATTTTCTGACCAACGACACCACCCTCACGCTCTCCGGCACCGCGCCGAGCGGCTCCACCGTCTCGGTCACCCGCGAGGGCGTGGGCGTGGTGGGATCCGCGGTCGCGACCGGAGGCGTATTCGCTTTCAACTACACCGCCACCGCGCTTCCGGCCGGCGTGCACACCTTCACCGCCGTCGCCACGCTTTCAGGTTCATCCAGCCCGGCCTCCACGCCCTTCGTAGTCACGATAGATACCTCCGCCCCGGTAGTGAGCTCGATTCGCCGGCAAAATCCCGCGACCTACTCCACC
Organism: Opitutaceae bacterium; assembly: GCA_027482505.1. Lineage (GTDB taxonomy): Bacteria > Verrucomicrobiota > Verrucomicrobiia > Opitutales > Opitutaceae > IMCC26134_A. The sequence goes on from JAIXVY010000287.1 coordinate 935, forward strand.
AACGGCGGCGGCGTGGTCTGGCGCGTCACCTTCGCCGAGGCCGTGTCGGGCGTCGATCTGGTCGACTTCACGCTCACCCGGTCCGGCACCGCCGGCACGCTCGCCTCGGTGACACCGGTCGGCACCGCGATCTACGACGTCACCGCTACCGGTGTCTCCGGCGACGGCACTATCCGCCTCGATCTCAACGCCAGCGGCACCGGTATCGTCGATCGCGCCGGCAACGCCGCCTCCGGCGCCTACACTACAGGCCAGGCCTACACCGTGCGCCTTGCCGGCAGCGGCGTGTGGATCGACAACGACGACGGCGGCCTCTGGAGCGACACCACGAACTGGGACGGCGGAGTGATCGCCTCGGGCAGCGGCGCCACCGCCGATTTCGGCCTGCGCGACATCGACGCAGACACCACGCTCGTCCTCGACGGCCGCCGCACTCTAGGGCGTATCGTCTTTGGCGACACCGACTACTCCACGCCCGCCGGCTGGACTATTAGCGACGTCGGCGTGACCAACCGCGGCATCACCCTCGCGGGCGCGTCCACCCCCATCATCGAGGTAAACGCGGCCACCACCCAGGCGGGCGACACCACCGATGTTCCCGCCGCGGCGGCCTACCCGCATCGGCTGGCCGTTCCCCTCGGCGGCACGGCCGGCTTCACCAAGACTGGTGTCGGCACACTCGAACTCAACGGCGACAACCGCCAGCTCGCCGGTGCGCTCACCATCACGCGCGGCATAGTCCAAGTGGGCCCAGGCGGGATTTACGCGCCGAGCTCGGTCACCATCGCCACTTCGCAGCAGTTGCGCGTCGCCGGCGGCCAGTTTTCCACCGCGGGCAACGTCTCCTGGACCTCCGGGACAGGCACGGGAGTCATCGTGAGCGGCGGCAACGCGAGTTTCCAAAACATCGTCCCCTCCAACACCCGTAACAGCTTCTTCCGGGTCACGGGCGGCACCGTCACCGCCAAGGACATCAACTTTCCCCGCAGCGGCGACTCCGAGAGCCAGACCAGCGGCACCGGCGTGCTGATCTCGGGCGGCGACACCACCTTCGCCAACATCGGCCTCGGCACGTCGGACTCGTGGGCGGGAATGACCCTCACCGGAGGGCGGCTCACCATTACCGGCACGCTGCACAACGGTTACCAAAAAACCGCGGGACGCGGCGGTGTCATCTACCTGAACGGCGGCGAGCTCGTCGTCTCGGGCGCGACCAACGGTCTCGTCATGGCGCGCAATCCCGGCGGCTCGAACGCCAATACCAACAACGTGGCCAAGCTCCTGATCAACGGAGGCACCGCGCGCCTGGCCAGGCTCATGCTCGGCTACGATTCCACCGTCACCGCAGGCTCGGCCAACGTAACGATGACCAGCGGCGCGCTCTACATCGGAGCGGGAGGCATCGTGAAAAACGGCACCAGCGGCTTGGTCTCCAATCTCACCTTCTCCGCCGGCACGCTCGGCGCCTGGGATACTTGGAGCACCAGCCACCCGATCGCGCTCACTGGCACGGGGTCGGGCTTCGTTTTCCGCGCCGCCACCCCCGAGGGCGCGGCACGCGACATGACCTTATCCGGCGGCATCACCGCCTCTGGTGGTTTCACCAAGACCGGCGACGGCACCCTCACTCTCGCCGGAGCAAACGCGGTGACCGACTCCGTTTTCGTCAACGCCGGCGTTCTCAACCTCGTTGGTTCGCTCACGAGCTCCGCAACCGGCAAGTCGCTCGTGGTCAACTCGGGCGGAACACTCGCCGGCTCGGGCACGCTCAACGCCAACCTTGCGCCGGGCATTTTCGCCGGCGGCGCGATTTCGCCCGGAGGCTCGGCCAACGCGACCTGGACGCTGCCCTCCCTGCGTCTCATGGGCGGCGCCATCCTGCGCTACAACCTAGGCGCGGGAGGCGATCAGATCGTGACCACCGGCGGGGTGTCCTTCGGTGGCGGCGTTGGCGGCTCCGCACTTACGTTTGCCTTTACCCCGGGCGCGCTGGTCGTAGGCACGCCCTACACGCTCATTTCGGGTCCGGTAAATCTATCCGGAGCCACGCTTGGCCATACCGGGCTGGGCTACGGCAGCGGTCAGTTCACCGTCTCCGCCAACGCCGTCCAATTCACCCTCACCGACGACGGCTCGGGGCTGGCTCCCTTTTACGACTGGCTGACGGCCCGCAGTCTGCCCGCAAACCGCGCGACGGCGACCGCGGATCCCGATGCGGACGGCCTGCCGACTCTGCTGGAGTTTGTCCTGGGCGGAGACCCCGCGCTCGCCGACGCGAACGCGCCCGTCGCGCTCGCCGTGCAGGACGGCGGGCAGGCGTATCCGGCAATTCGTTACGCGAGAAGGCGCGACCTGGGGCGAGTCACGACGACAATCGAGGCCAGTTCGGGCGATCCCTCCTTCGCCGCGCCCGCCGCGGGCGTGGAGGTTTCGGCAACCAACCGCGGCGACGGCTTTGACGAGGTTGTGACCCGCTCCGCCACTCCGCTGTCCATGGCGCCGAGCCAGTTCCTGCGCGTGCGTGCCACCTTGCCCTAAGGCGACTAGCCGCGGTCGACGCGAACGAGCGTGCGTTCCCCCGACCCCACCCCGGAAATCACGAGCCGGTCGCCACGCCGCTTTGCAGCCACTGCCTCTCCGTCCAAGGTCACCTGCGGCGCGCCGGAGACGCCCGCGGGGAGCTCGATGTCGGCGGTTACGTTGACGGGCAACTTGATCCGCAGTTCGTAGCCCGCCTCGGCGCGCTTCCAAGCCACGGAGATTTCACCCCGGTCGGTGGAAATCCGTCCACGCGCCCACGGCAATCTGTCGCCAAAATCCAGCGGCTTAATGAGCACGCGTTCGTATTGCGCCTCCAGCGGGCGCACACCCAGCACATAGCGCACATAGCCGACCAAGCCTACCGCGCCCCAAGCGTGCGACAGACTTTCATCCGGCACCGTATCCGAATTCCACGACTCCCAGGTCGCGGTGGCGCCGCGGGCGAGCGAACGCGCCCAACCGGGCTGACTTGGGTTCGTAAACAAATCGAACAGCGCCGGTCCCTGGTCGGCCTCGCCAAGCGCGCGCACCAACCACTCCACCGTGACCATTCCGACCGCCATGCCTTGGCCGCAGACCAGATCGATCACCGCGGCGCGGTTCGCTTCCGGAACCAAGCCCAGCGCGAGCGGAAAAACGTTGGCGTGCTGCGAGGCGTGCGCGCTGGGCGAACCGTCGCCGGTCAATCCGTCGACGTAGAGGCCGGCGGACGAAAGCAGGCGGGCGTTGATCACGGAGCCCAGCTCATCGGCACGGGCACGCCAGGCGGCGCGGTCGGCGTTCTGACCTAACGCGGCGGCCATCCTTGCCAGCACGTCAAACGCGGCGAAGGCGCGGCCGTTGATCGGCGCGCGAGCGACGGTGGCCATGTCGAAGCCGTAGCGCATGGGCGCGGGCCAATCGATTATGCCAAATTTATAGGCCCCCGAGCCGCCGGTCAGATTCTTCACCAGACCGGTGGCGGGATCGATATGGCGCGCGAGGTAATCGCCGATGTCCTTGAGGCGCGAATAATGCTCGCGCAGCAGGGCGAGGTCGCCCGTCTCCAGGTAGTAATTCCAGACCCAGACCGGAAACGCCTGGGTAAAGTCGGGGATGTCGCGCGCACCGTCTCGGTTTGGATACACCGCGTTCACGCGTCCACGGTCGGAGGGTTTTATCCAATGCTGCTCCATGGAGCGGAAAAATTCGTTCAAGGCGCGCCGGGTGAGCACACGCTCGCGCAGCACGGGCATGGCCGCGGTGCTTTGCGATGCTCCGTCGAGCAGGAACCCGCCTTTCTCGCGCGTGGGCGTATCGACGAACTGCTCCTGGGCGCAGGTGAAAAGCGAGTGTTTCATCAGCTCCCACACCGAATCGAGCGTCGCGTCGGCCGACGCAAAGTCGGAGGCAAGATCGTCGAGACGACTGTGGCGAGTGACGTAGGAGAAATTCTCGGTCGTCACCGGCATGGGCGCGCCGTCGATCTGAAAGTAGCGCATGCCGAGATACTCGACGGGCTCGAAGACAAACTCTCCGCCGTCGAGTATGGCTTGATATTCCATCACGGTCGCCTGCGACTTCGCGCCCGGCGGCAACCGCCCCGACGACGGCAGCGTGTCCGCGCCGCGCATCGCGACCACCGTTCCGGGAGCGCCGCCAGAAAAGCGCACCTTGGGACGGCCGGCGTGGATCTTGCCCAGGTCGACCAGATAGCCGCCGTCGCCCAAGTCGCGGACAGACGCCGGCGCGATCTCGCGCTCGTCGATGCGGGTGAGATCAGGCGTCAACGCGCCGGTCCAGGGCGCGACCGGATGCCCGCCCACTACGGCCGCGGCGGACCATGCGGTATCGTCAAACCCGGCCTCGGCCCAGTCGCTTCGCAGCTTGCGCGCGTCGACGCGTTCCACGTAACCGACGCCCTCGCCTCGGTTGCGATGCACCAGGTCGTCGCCAATCCACGCGTCGGCGCGCGATTGGCGCCAGGACCCGTCGCTTCCAAGGACCGACTCGGTGCCATCGGCATGCTCCACCACAAGCTTGAGGATAAGGCCCCGCTCGCCCGCGGGACGCCCCTGGCCTCCACCAAACCAATGGGTGAAGACCGCCAGTTGGTTTTCCGCGCCCGGCTTGAGCAGCGCGGTGACGTCATGGGCGTGATAGTATTGATACTGCGGATGCTGGTAAGCCGGGCCGCGGCCGACCAAGCCTCCGTTCACACGCAGTTCGTAGCGGTGAGTGGCCGACAAATAGACGATGGCGCGCGTGATCGCGACGGCGGGCAGATGAACCTTGCGGCGAAAATACGTGTAATCGTCGGCGTCGTTGCTCTCGCGCCGAATCCAGCGCGCCTCGGCCCAGTCCGCGTTGGCGAATAGTCCGGTGTCAAAACGCGCGGGAGCGGACCATGCGCCGGCCTGCCCTTCCCGATCCCAGGTGCGAACACGCCAGAAAAAACGCCGGCCGCTCTGCAGACTCGGCCCTGCGTAGGCCACGTGATTCTGCGACGAACCAGCCATCACGCCGCTATCCCAAACGTCCGCGCGATCAGGCGCGAGTCGCTCCACCGAGGTCGCCACCAAAAGCTGATAACGAGTCTGGACCTCGTCGCGGTCGGAATCGCGGACCATCCAGCCAAAATAGACATCCGGCCCCGTGCCCACCGGATCGGCCAAGTCGTTCACGCGCAGATCCTGCGGCGCGTCGGGCGGAGAACCCGCGGCGCGCAGACCGGCGCGCATGCCGCCAAGCGCCGGAAGCAGCGCGAACGCGAAAAACAGCCTGAGCCAGGGAAACGGTTTGAGCGGAGACATGGTCAAGGGGTGGCGGGCGCGCCGTTCACAAGCACGTTTTCGAGACGGAGCGAGGCAAGGTTTGGGGCGTCGAGCGCGGGCTTGGCGAGACGGACATCGATATCACGCAGCGTGATCACGCCAAACACGGTCTGGCCGGGGTTTCCCCGAATCGCGCCAAAACCGCCGAAACGTCCGCTGACCGTGGAAACAGAGATGTTCCGCACGACCGACCGCGGTGGCGGCAAACCCTGCAGATCGATGTATTGCCCCCACGGCTGAATCGACAGCAAGGAACCACCCGGGGAATCGACCACGAGATCGCGGTAATGGATGTTCTCGTAGATCTGGGGAGTATCGGCCCGCAGCTTGAAGTTGAGGACGGCCATTGGGCCAAGCACGCGACTTTTCTCCACGATGACGTCTCGGACGATAGTCGCCTCGCTGCCCAGGGTCACCGCGGCGTGCCCGCGACGGAACGCGCAGTCGCGGACTCTCACGCGCTCCACGGGCGGACTGAGCGGATTATCCAACGCCCGCGGCCCGCGCGAACCCTTCATCGCGATGCAATCGTCGGTCACGGAAAACTCGCAGCGCTCGATCAGCACGTCACGCGAACTGTCGACGTCGATGCCGTCCGTGCTCGGCGCCTGCCTATAATCGTCGGGCACGCGAAAACTCGCTCCGCGCACGATGACATCGCGGCAATGGTAGAGGTGCAGATTCCAAAATTGGGAATCCTTGAAAGTGACGCCCTCGATCATCACGTCGCGTGAATTGGAGATGAATGCCAGGCGCGCGCGCGGAAAGGCGCGATTGGGGAAATTTTTCGGATCCGGCGAGGCCCTGCGCAGGCGCCAAAACTCGTCCCACACCTTCCGGCCGTCTCCGTCGAGCACGCCTTCGCCCGTTAAGCGGAATCCGTCGCAATGATCGGCGTTGATCAGCGCGGGGGTATAATCGACGAAGACTCCCTCTATGCGGGTGGGGCGGGAAGGAAAGTGCGCCATGTCCGTGGTGGCGCGGAGCACGGCGCTTCTTTCCAGATGCAGATGCACGCCCGGTTTGAAGAACAGGGCGCCGCTCACAAACACCCCCGCCGGAACGACCACGGTGCCGCCACCCTCTGCGGCAAGCCTATCGATAAGGGTTTGAATGCGGTCGGTGTTGATCGCGACGCCATCGGCCACCGCGCCGGCCTCGCGCACGTTCACGCGCGCATGCACGCGCGCCGATGGCACGACACACGAACATGCCGCCAGGCAAAGTATCCCCGCCAGGCCGGCCCGCACCGCGGCGATAGAGAATCGCATGACGAGATCGGCTGGCTTAACGCGTCACCCGTTCCGCGCGGGTTATCTCGAACTCGGGCGCGCCGCCGTCGGGCGTCGTCACGCGCGTGAACGACACGTCCTCCACGCGGTCGAGCTTGACCCGTGCGCCGAGAGGCAGGCGAACGTCCTGAAACACGACGTTCTTGGTTCGGTGACCGTCGGCCGGGAACCCGTTGACCACGATGACGGGTTTGGAGGGGTCGGCCTTGGTGAGATCGATGTTGGTGAAGCGAAAATCGCGAAACACCGGCTGGTTAGGAGCGGCCGCACCGTCGTTGTTATAGGGCAACTCGGTATAAACGGTGATCTGTTGAAGATCGCAGTCGCGCACCGTGACGTCCTCGACAAAGCCGCCGCGCTCCTTGGTGCCCTTGATCTGAAGCCCGTGCAGGAGGGCTCCCGCCACGCAATCTTCAACCAGCACGCCACGCACGCCGCCCGACATCTCGCTCCCGATCGAAATACCGTGACCACGAATAAAACGGCAGTCTGATATGCGCACGTTCTCAGTGGGCCTGTTGACGACGTTGCCCTCGGGATTTTTTCCGGACTTGATCGCGATGCAGTCGTCGCCGGTGTCGAAGGTGCAGTTGAAGATGTAGGAATTCCTGGAGGAGTCGGGATCGATGCCGTCGCCGTTGCGCACGTCGCTGCGGATGGCGAGTCCGTGTATGCTGATGTCTTCCGAGTAGATATAGTGCAGCGTCCAGCCTGGCGGTTCCTCGAGCGTCAGTCCCGCAATCTCCACGTTTTGCGCGTTCATGAGCAGGATAAGTCGTCCGCGCGAACGCAGGCCCTTCACGCCGGGAAACTCGGCGCGCACGGCGTCGGAGAGCTTGCGCCCGCCGCCCGAGATAACGCCCTCGCCGCGGATGCTGAGGTTGCGAATATTGGCCGGCCCGGCGCGATCCAGGCGGCCGGCGTTGAGCAGGCTGGCGTAGGTTTCCATTTCCCAGCCCTCAAAGCGGTTCAGGATCATCGGCGCGTAATCGCGGGGTTCGGCGGAACCCTTCAGCACTCCGCCCCTCGCAATCTCAAGCGTCATGTCGCTCTTCAGGAACAGCGCGCCGCTCAGAAACGTGCCGGCCGGTATGCGCACGACGCCTCCCGGCGGACAGGCAGAGATCGCCGCTTGAAGCGCGCGGGTATTGAGCGTTTTGCCGTCCCCCACCGCGCCATGGTCGGTCACGAGCACAACCGGCTCGCGCTCCGGCGCGCGCACCGCGAGCGCGTTGCTGCGCAACGACGCAGCGCCGCCGGGCATATCCGCCCTGACGGTAAACACGTGAGATCTCCCGGCGCCAAGGCCTGTCAGGGTCGCATGCGTCTTTGTCGTGGTCGCCACGATTTTGCCATCGCGCGAAACGGCGTAGGTGAGGACGCCGTCAACGCCCGCGGGACGGTCCCATAGCAAACTGATTTGATCCGACCGCAAAGTTCGCGGCGCGGCCATGAGCCTGAAATCCCCCGTATGCCCGGCGGATTCACCTGGGGACGAGACGCACCCAAGCGGGAACAACGCCAGAAAACCAAGACCGACTAAAAACCAGGGACTGAGTGAGGGTGAACGCATGGGAAAACTAGACCGCGCGAAAAGAGAAACTCGGTGGATCAAAGCACCGCGGACGAACGCTGTATTTCGCGCACGGGGATCATGCGTCAGCTTAACAAACTCACCGAGCCAGAACCATAACCGGCGCGCGCTAAAACATGACTTAACCGCGCATCCGATCCTTTGCCCAAAACATAAAAAGGCCCCCCGACTTTGCCGGGGGGCCTTGGAACCACAGCTATGAAGCCTGCAGTTAGGGAGCCGTGTAAGAGACCGACAGGCGCAGGAAGCGACGAACTCCGGAGGCGGAGACGTTCACGTCATCCGTGTAGGTGTAGGTCGAGCCAACGTTGGCGGTCGCTCCGGTGCCGGCGGTAAACGCGGTGGCGAGGTCGCCGCTTCCCTGCACGGTGTAAGTGAGGGCGGGATCGGCCACGGCGCGGCGCGGATAAGTCAGCGTGAGGAAGTTGCCGGAACGAGCGACCACGACCGGGCTGGCGTTCGGAACCTTGGGATCGGTGCCGAGCGCGTATTCGAGGATGTTCACCTGGCCGTCGCCATCGAAGTCCTCGGTGTCTCCGGCGAGCACGTTCGCGGTGTCGTCATACACGCCGAACTGCTCGAAGCGCCAGTTCTGGAGTGAAGTATAAACAACGGCTACGGGCGTGGCCGAGACCTCGTTGGAATTTGAGCCGAAGAGGCTTGAGGTAGAATTCCGCGCCTGAACCACGTAGAAGTAAGTGGTGCCGTTAACGAGTCCGGTATCACTGTAGGAACGACCAGCCAGATTGCTGACGACATTTGTGTAGGGGCCGCCCGCGGTCGTAGCACGCTTTACGATGTAGGTGTCGGCGTCGTTTGCGGCCGTCCAAGAGAGGTCGACCTTTGCATTGCCGGCTAACGCCGAGAGAGTCGACGCGCCAGGCGTGACGGGGGTGGCTCCACCCGTGACGGTTAGAGTGCCGGTCGAGGTGTTGAACGAGTAAGTCTGCGCACCAACCGTGCCGCTCCAGACGCCGCCACCCTCATCTGTAAGCGCGGTCTCGGCGGTCGTGGTCGTTGTGACGAAGACTCCGGTGAAGCCGGTGCCAGCCGTGGCGGCCGCAATTTCAAACAGGCGGTAAGACCCATTGAAGACGGTGGCCA
>JAIXVY010000133.1 GCA_027482505.1 Opitutaceae bacterium
CCAAGGCGCGCTCGACCAAGTGCGTCTCACAGATGCGCACCTGGAGCCAGGCTGTCCGCCTGTTCGCCAACGATAACAAGGGCAATATCGCCATGACCCTGAACGTCGCCGGCGGCGATCCCGCCACCCAGACCTCCGGGCAGGGCAAGCTCTACTCCGTCTACTTCGGCGCCCTGCGCTTCGACAACCTCGGCGTCACCGACAAAACCACGCTCGATCCGATGGAGTATTTCTCCAGCTGCCCCGGGCTGGACCGCTCGGGCCAGTCCACCTCGGCGTCGCGCCGCAGCTACGCCTTCGTCTCCCCCATCGGGGCGAAGTCCGTCGCCTCCGGCTCGAGCATGTTCGGTCGCACCGGCGTCGACGGCCTGAAATACTACAACATCGAGCGCGCCCCGAGCCGGCTCTTCCTCATGATGGAGGTCACCGGCGGCCACAGCGGCGTGCTGAGCGGCGACAACTTCGCGACGGAGGTCGGCACCTACGTGAAGCCGGTGATCTCCGGCTCCGGCGCGGACACCACCCCGATTCGCCACGGCGGCGTGATCAACGTGCTCTTTCTCGACGGCAGCATCCGCGCGCAAAAACTCGCGGACGTAGACCCCAACTCGGTGGCGCCGGCGCAGCGCGCCTCGTTCGCCCAGCGCTACACGCTCTGAACGCCGCGGGGCTCCTACGCCCGCGCGCAAAAAAGCCGCCGCGAATATCGCGGCGGCTTTTTCGTGTCCGGCGCGGAGGAGGCGCCGGACGGGAGCGCGACGGCTCAGGGCAGGACCTGCTCGGTCGCCGCGTCGAACAGATGGGCGGCCTCGACCTTGAAGGTGACCTTCACGCGCTGGCCGACCTCGAAGCGGTCGGTCGGGCGCACGCGGGCGATGAAGCTGGTGGCTCCGGTGTGGAGATAGAGGAAGGTCTCGGCGCCCATGGGCTCGGAGACCTCCACCTTCACCTCGACGGTGTGGGTCGGCTCGGGCGAGACCACCGTGGCGGTGTCCTGCACATCCTCGGGACGGATGCCGAAGATCACGTCCTTGCCGACATACCCGGCGCCCTTGGCGGACAGCGCGGCGTCGAGGGCGACGCGCACCGGCGCGCCCTGCGTGTTCGTCTCGATGAAGACCAGGCGGTCGCCCGCGCCCTTTTCGAGGCGGCCCTTGAAAAAGTTCATCGGCGGGCTGCCGATGAAGCCGGCGACGAAGACGTTCCGGGGCTTGTTGTAGAGCTCGAGCGGCGAGGCGACCTGCATGATGCGGCCGTCCTTCATCACGCAGATGCGGTCGCCCATGGTCATGGCCTCCACCTGGTCGTGGGTGACGTAGACCATGGTGGCGCCGAGCTTGGCGTGGAGCTTGGAGATCTCGGTGCGCGTGGAGACGCGCATCTTGGCGTCGAGGTTGGAGAGGGGCTCGTCGAAGAGGAAGACCTTCGGCTTGCGCACGATGGCGCCGCCGACGGCGACGCGCTGGCGCTGGCCGCCGGAGAGGGCCTTGGGCTTGCGGTCGAGGTAGGGATCGAGGCCGAGCATGGCCGAGGCCTCGCGCACGCGGCGGTCGATCTCGTCCTTGGGCATTTTGCGCAGCTTCAGGCCGAAGGCCATGTTCTCATACACGCTCATGTGCGGGTAGAGCGCGTAGTTTTGGAAAACCATCGCGATGTCGCGGTCCTTGGGCAGGACGTTGTTCACCACCCGGCCGGCGATGGCGATGGTGCCGCCGGAGATCTCCTCCAGGCCGGCGATCATGCGGAGCGTGGTGGACTTGCCGCAGCCGGAGGGGCCGACGAGGACCATGAACTCGCCCTCCGTGATCTCGAGGTTGATGCCGTGGACGACTTTGACGCCCGGGCCGTTTTTCTCCGCGTATACCTTTTCCAGGTTGGTGAGGACTACATCTGCCGACATAGGGATGATGATTCAGGGGTGGGTGTTGGATCCGTGATAAAGCAGGTCGTCGGGCGGGTCACGGGCACCGCGGGACGGTTAAAAGCCGAGATGCAACCCGGCGGCGCCCCCGGGAGTCAACGCGAAGCCGCCCCCGGGCGCGTGCCAGGGGGCGGAGGAAACGGGCCGCCCGCGCGGTCCGAAAGGGCGCGACAACGGCGCGGAGGCTCAGAACCGGCCGGCCTCGAGGCCGAAATAGGCCTCGGCGTTGCGGTAGGCGATGTCGCGCACCACGCCGCCGAGGTGGGCCTCGTCGGCCGGGATCAGGCCGGCCTCGACGTCCTCGCCGATCAGCCGGCAGAGGAGGCGGCGGAAGTATTCGTGACGCGGATACGAGAGGAAGCTGCGCGAGTCGGTGAGCATGCCGACGAAGCGGGTGAGCAGGCCGAGCGAGCTGAGGGCGTTCATCTGCCACTCCATGCCCTCCTTCTGGTCGAGGAACCACCAGCCGGAGCCGAACTGGAGCTTCCCGGCCACGGAGCCGTCCTGGAAGTTGCCGACCATGGTGGCGAAGACGTAGTTGTCGGCGGGGTTGAGATTGTAGAGGACGACCTTGGGCAGCGCGTTCTCGCGGTCGAGGGTGTCGAGGTAGCGCGAGAGGGCGCGGGCCTGGGGGAAGTCGCCGATGGAGTCCACGCCGGCGTCGGCGCCGAGGCGCTTGAGCAGGCGGCTGTTGTTGTTGCGCAGGGCGCCGAGGTGGAGCTGCTTGGTCCAGCCGCGCTTGGCGTCGAGGCGGCCGAGGAAGATCATGACATACCAGACCCACTTGGCGGCCTGCTCGGGGGTGGCGGCGCGGCCGGAGCGGGTCTGGGCGAAGATGGCGCGTGCCTCGGTCTCGGTGCAGTCGGCGTCGGGCAGGGCCTCCAAGCCGTGGTCGGAGAGGCGGCCGCCGAGCGAGTGGAAGAAGGCGTGGCGCCGGTCGAGGGCGGCGAGCAGGGCGTCGAGGTCCTTGATGTCGGCGTCGGCGCGCGCGCCGAGCTGGTCGCACCAGGCGTTAAAGACGGAGGGGGCGGCGACGGCCATGAGCTTGTCGGCGCGGAAGGTCGGGTAGACACGGGTCTTCAGGCCGGACTTGGCGATGGCCGCGTGGTGCTCGAGCGAGTCGGCGGGGTCGTCGGTGGTGCAGACCACGGCGACCTTGTTGGAGGTGAGGATGCCGTGGGTGGAAAGGGCGGGCGTGGCGAGCTTCGCGTTGGCCTGCTCCCAGATGGTCTTGGCGTTGGCCTCGTTGATCAGCGCGTCGATCCCGAAGTAACGGCGGAGCTCAAGGTGGGACCAGTGGTGAAGGGGATTGCGGATGAGCTGGGGAACGATGCGGCAGAAAGCGAGGTGCTTGTCCCAATCGGACGCCGAGCCGGTGATGAGGTCCTCGTCCACGCCGGCGGTGCGCAAGGCGCGCCACTTGTAGTGGTCGCCGCCGAGCCAGACGTGGGAGAGGTTGCGAAACTGGAGGTTGGCCGAGATCTGGTCCGGGGGCAGGTGGCAGTGGTAGTCGTAGATCGGCTGCGGCTTCGCGTAGGTGTGGTAGAGCAGGCGGGACCACTCGGTGTTGAGCAGAAAATCCTCGTGAAGGAAGGGGGCGGCGGCGGGCATGGTGGACAAAAAGGGGGTGAAAACAGGACTATCGGCGCGGGCGTTCGCGGGCACACCCTCCGGGTAGGGAGAACATTTTCCGAAAAAAAGCCCGGCCTCGCAAAAGGCCGGGCGAAAAGACGTGGACGCGAAGGACGCGCGGGCTCAGCCCTCGGCGTAAGGGATGGTCGTCATCAGCGTGAAATTGGGCTGGGTGACGTCGAGACGGCTGTATTGGACGATGATGGGCACGTCGCTGGCGACCTCGATGCCGTAGCAGACGTCGCGCGGGACCACGACGCCGCCGAGGTCGGCGGGCTTGTGCATGCCGAGGTGGCGGTTGCGGCGGGCGGGCAGCGGGATGGGCGGGGTGACGAGCGGCTCGCGGTCCCCGAAATAGAGGGTGAAGCGCAGGGTGGCGTCGCGGTCGGAGGGGTTGAGCACGCAGACCGACTCGTGGCCCTCCCATTTTTCGCCCAGGCCCGAGGAGGGCAGGTAGGCGTCGGGAATATACCAGTGGGTCTTGCCGGGGGCGGAGGTTTTCATGGAAAAAATCGGTTCCCAGCGACGCGGCCGACCTGGCCTGGCGGCAAGCGCCGGCGTATCGACCAGTAAGCCAGAGGACAGCCTTAGACCGGCTCGGCCGAGGTCGTCTCGCCCTGCACGATCTGGACGGGCAGCAGCAGGTGGGCGGGCGCCGGCACCGCGCGCAGCATACGGTGGCTCAGGAGATGCACGGCGGCCGAGCCCAGCGCCTCGTCGTCGGTGTCGGCGGAGGTCGGGTGGACGATGCCAGGCTGGCGGACGCGGGTGCCGCCATGGCTGCCGACGATGTCGATCTTGCCCGGGACGTCGTAGCCGAGGCCGCGGAGGGCGGTGGTGAGGGCCTGCGCCAGCACGTAGCTCGAGCAAACCCAGGCGCATACGCCGGCCCGAATGCGGGCGCGCACGGAGGCGAGGAAGGGCTTGAGATCGGGCGGCGTGTAGCCGAGGGCGGCCTCGGCGCTGACCTTGATCACGTCGTCCGGATCATAATCGAGACCGGCCTCGGCGAGGGCGCCGACGTAGGCCGAGTAGCGCGCGCGCGACCAGCTGAAGGTGGGCTCGTAACCGAAAAACGCGATGCGACGATGCCCCCTCGCGCGCAGGTGGGCGATAAGCTGGCGCTGACCCGACTCGTCGTCGGTGCCGACGGTGTCCACGGGCAGGCGGGGGTAGCGGTGGACGATGGAGACGGCAGGCCGGTCGGCGGCGATGCGCGCGACGACCTCCTCCGGCCAGCGGTGGATGAAAATGACCCCGGCCAGGTCGGGCATGCGGAGCGCGGCGGGCCGGCGGGCGGTGTCGAGCAAGGCGGCGGCGTCCTCGGGGGCGCAGTGGTGGGAGAAAACGCCGATGTTGTGGGCGGTGGCGGCTCGGCTGATGCCGGCGAGGTAGCCCTGTTGGCTGGCGTTGTTGCTGGTCTGGGCGAGGGTGAGCAGGTGACGGAGCGCGCCGCCGCCGCCGGCGTCGTTGTCCTCGGCGCGGCGCTTCACCGCGTATCCGAGGCGGGCGGCCTCGGTCTGGACCTTGAGCCGGGTGGCCGGATGGATGCCGGGGTGATTGCGCAAGGCGCGCGAAACCGTGGAAACAGCCACGCCCAGCTCGCGGGCGATGGTTTCCAGGTTGGCGGGCGAAGCGTCGGAAGGGGGAGGCGTTTGCGGAGCGCGGCGTGGCATTGTCTTGGCGACGAGCGTGGGGCCGTGGTCGCCGACGTCAACGCGCCGTCTCGACCCTCCCGAATCGCCCAAAACCGCAAGCAAAGGGCGACTTGCGGTCTTTTCAGCGGATCGGTTCGACCGACGCGAGCAACTCGTCGAGGTGGGTGCGCTCGATGAGGTCGAGCGAGGGTTCGGCGGAGGCCTGGCGGCGCGCGGCCGCCGGATCGATCCTGGCCCAGGTGTAGAAAACCTCGGCCAGGGTGGCGCGGCGCACGTCGGCGTCGGTGATCAGGGAGGCCTGGACGGCGGCGAAGTCGGGCCGGGCCACGAGCACGTCAGGGTGCAAGGCAAGGGCGGCGCGGGCGGAGTCGAGCGCAGGCGCGGCGGGCCGCCCGTCCAGCCAGGTGGAGGCGCGCGTCGGCGCGCGCTCCACCCAATCCACCAGCATCTCGGGGCGCGCGGAAGACGCAGGGGGCGAAGCGCCCGCGGAGACCGCGACGGGCGCGGCCGCCGCGGGCGTGGCGGCGAGAGACGACGAACCAGGCTCGACGGTCGGCTGCCGGCAGGCGACGAAACCCCCGAGCGCCAAGACGGCGGCGAGAGCCGCGCCGAAGCGCTCGGATCCGCGCCCGGAGCGGGCCCGCGGCGGACGGCCCGACAATCGGGACCTCATGGATAAACGTCTTCGGAGAAGCGGGAGGCGGCGACGTGGTCGTCGGGCTGGTTGCTGTTGACCGCGATGACGTGCTCGTAGGGCGGCACGAAGGCGGCGACCGTGCTGGCGCCGGAGCTGATGACGAGCGGAGTCACGGTGTTGTCGGCGGAACGGTGCAGGCTGGTCTGCGCGTAGGTCGTGCCGTGAAGGAAGGTGCCGGTGTAGTTGCGGCCCGTGGCGGTGAGGTTTTGCACCACGCGCACCCGGCGGTTGCCCTCGTTGAACTGGAGGACGGCCCAGTTTGTGTTGGCGGGCAGGACGTTGACCACGGATGTGGCGTAGCCGACGCCGTCGCGGGTGACATCGAGCACGAGCCAGCGGCGGGTGCCGGCGGCGACCGTGAACGGCTGGTCGTTGTTCACCGCCGCGTCATGGATGCGCGCGAGGGCGGAGAAGTTGTCGGTCGAGTTGGGATCGGAGATGCCGATGCGTTGCTGGGTGACGGGCCCGGCAAGGTTGGTGGCGTGGACGCGGGTGCGCAGCTGTCCGAACTCGAAAGTGGAAGAGTCGGGCTGCAACAGATCCAGATAGGAACCCATGATGCCGAGGCGGCCGCCGGTGAACACGAGGCGGGCGTCGAGACCGAAGACGGTCGTCTGCACGTCGTTCGCGATTTGCACGAGGCCGATCATGCGCTCGCCGGTGAGCACCCAAAGCTGGTTGCCGGTCCAGACGGTGGCGCCGGAGTTCCAGTTGGCGGTGGCGTCTGAGCTGGTGCGCTTGGAGACGCGATAGGTGGTGGAAAGGGTGGCGAAGTTGCGCCGCGTGATCACACGGGTTTTCTCGTCCTGGGCGAGGAAACGGTAGCGCGCGCCGCGGTTGTAGTTGGTGTCCGTCCCGGCGGTCTCCTTGAACTCCATGCAGACGGTGTCGAGCGCGCCCTTGAGCGAGGTCTTGTTGGCGATGGGGCCGAGGGCGAAGGCGCCGACGAAAGTGCCCTTGCCGACCATGCGGCCTTGGTAGCCCTGCGCGGAGCTGTAAGCGAGTTCCTCGGGGCCGCCGACCTGCACGTCGCGACCGTTGGCGATCCAACCAAAGGTAGGCGTGCGCAGACGCGGCCCCTGGATGTTGCGGTCGAAAAAGACCCCGACGTTGTCGGACGGAACCTTGGTCTGGCGGTTGGGCTCGTAGAGGATGGCGTTGAGCAGCCGGGTGGAGGTCGTGGTCTCCTGGTCGTGGCCGAAGTAGAAGTTGTAACCGTCGTCGTAGAGATAGGCCTTCCAGAGGCTGGCCGGCTCGCTGTGCCGGTTGTTATACATGTGCTTGTAGGGAATATTCGAGGACTGCTCGGTGAAGCCGCTGGGCTCGTTGGAGACGACGCTGTAGCGCACGGTGGCGTCGAGCGCGGCCTTGATCGTCGCGGAGCCGGTGATCTTCCACCAGTAGATGTAGTTTTGGACCGTCTCCTCGTGGTAGGAGGAGACCTCGTTCCAGAAGCCGACGTAACGGGTGCCGCCGTCGCCCAGGCCGCAGCGGGCCATGACGCCGTCGATCGCGACGCGGGCCTTCTCGGCGGAGACGGCGTCGCCGAGGGCGGTGGCGCCGAAGTAAACGGCCTTGGCGAGGCGGATGTCGCCGTTGAGCCAGACCTGGGCGAGCACGCCGGGGGTCTGCGAATAGACGAGGGGATTTCCCGCGAGGATGGCGGCGTTGTTGTTGGCCAGGCCCTGCTCGTAGGTCGCCTGGCGCGCGGCGGAAATATCGGCCGGGCGGTGATGCTTGAACAGCATGTAGGCGTAGGCCGCCTGCCACGCGAAGCCGATGTCCTCGAGGCCGGTGTTGTTCGCCAGCCCGCCTAGCCGGTGGTCGAGCAGCACGAAGAGCCGGTCCCTATACGGCGCGGAGAGATAAAACTGGCTGGTCGGATTCAGGTAGGCATAGGCCGCGGAGAGGATCTCGTCGCCGGCCTTGAAGGTGTCGGGCTCGGGCGTGACATTGCCGATTTTTACGCCGGAGAACACCCTCGCGTAGTTCGGGCTGGCGGGCTTGAGCGGAAGAAAATCGTAGGGCGCGGCGGCGCGGAGCACGGGGACCGCCTGGATGGCGGCGACGACGGACAGGGCGGCAAGCAGACGACGGACGGACGCGCGGAAAGACGCGCGCGGGATGCGAAGGCTCATGGGCGGGGCTTGGGGTTGGCGCGGGTCGGGGAAAACCGCGCGGGGTGATCGGGGCGAAACGGAGCGGGGTTGCGTCCGTATCGAAAAAATCGTTACAAAACCCTACGCAGGTCAACGGACCGCGTGGGCGCTTTCGCACCCGCGAAGCGGCGATGAGCGTTTTTCACCAAACGCCTCGCGCCACTCGGTGGGTGTGAGACCGCAGGCGACGCGAAAGGCGTGGCAAAGCGTGCTGCAACTGGAGAATCCGCTCTCGGCGGCGACGGCCTCGAGCTTGCGATCGCCCCGGGCGAGAAGATCGGCCGCGACCTCGAGTTGCACGCGGCTCATCCACTCCTTGGGCGTGCATCCGAGCGCGGAGAGGAAAAGTCGACGCAGATGCGGCGGACTCACCCCGACGAGTCGGGCGAGGTCGCGAACTCCGGGCCGCTCGTTGAAATGAGTGCGCAGCCAGTCCTCCGCGGCGCGCACCCTCAGAGTGGCCGGAGGCGCGGGACGAGCGACCGGCAGGGAGGAGAGAAGCAGCAAGGCGAGCTCCATGAGCGCGCGACCGCCTTGGAACTCCAGCAAGGGATCCTCGCGCCACCAGCGCGGCTGGATCTCCCGGGCGAGACGGCCCAGGCGGAGGGCCTGCGCGCGGTCGAGCCTGGCCGCGCACCAACCGCCGCCGGCGTCGGCGGCGCGCGCGAGCGCGGCGGGCACCTCGTCGAAGTGAAACACCGCGATGGTCGCGCGGGCCCCGGGATCACCGCACCAGCCGTGGGCGCAGTCGGGCCGGAAAAGCCAGAGCATGGGACCGGCGGGCCGGGGCGGGGCGCCGGCGGCGAACGCGGGCGCAAGCCGGCCGCGCAGCACGGCGTAGAACTCCCAGTGCGGACGGCGCATCGGCGCCATGGGGCGGTCGCCGAAGTCGCGCGGGCCGGAGCTGACGTAGGTGAGCATGGCGCCCGCGCACGAGCCGCTCAGGCGGGCAAGGGCTCGTAGCGGAACTCCTCGAACTCGGCCCAGATCGAGCGCTCGGCGAGGTCCTGGCAGGCCACGCCCCAGTAGGTGCCGGTGAAGCCGCCCTGAGGGGAAGCCCAGTCGCCCAGCATGGTCGCCTCGAAAAGTCGCTCCACCGGCCGCCACTCCCCGCGCGAGCCGAGGGCGTAGGCGAAGCGCAGCTCCGTCCCGCGCATCTCCATGCGCAAGCGCACGCCCGCGGCGGCCTCGGCGAGCGGCAGCTCGGCGACCTCGCAGCGGGAGATCTTGTCATGCTCGGACGAATACACGCCGATCTTGGCCAGGCCGGGACCGGCCGAGGTGATCCGGAAATAGTGGAAGTGGAAGCGGTCGTAGTAGGCCAGCAGCCCGGCGGCCTGCTTGAAGTTTTGCGGGGCGAAGCGGAGCAGGGTCTCGGCCCGGGCGTGGAAGTGGCGGAGCCGGCGGGCCACGACGCTCTGGTCGAAGGTGGAGTTGAGGGAATCGCGCCCGCGCAGGGAAAGCGCGCCGGGGCGACGGGTGAAACTGAGCCAGGACTCGTCGGGCGGCTCGCGGAGGGTGTTGAACTCCGGCGGAAGGCACGGGCCCGCGAAACCGCTCCCCTCCCCCGCCCC
>JAIXVY010000157.1 GCA_027482505.1 Opitutaceae bacterium
ATGCCGTTGTCGGGCGCGATCGGCGCCCTGGGCGCGGAAGTCGTCGTCGCAGGCTTCGGCGCAGGCGGGCGCTCGGGCGCGCCGCGGGTCGCCGCCGCGGGCTTGGGGGAAACCGGCAGGGGCGTCAGCGGCATCAGCGGCGATTGCGTCACGGTCGACGCGCCCGGCTTGGGTTTGCCCTCCGTCGTCTCCACTCCGCGGATTTGCAGGGGCTTGCGCCCCGGGGGCGAGAGCGGGGGTTTGGTTTTCGCCGCGGACGAAAGGGGCGGGTTTGTGTTCGCCCGAGGCTCGCTCCCCGAAGGGATGGGCAAGGGCGGCGCCGAAGGTATCGGCGCGGTTGTCGGCGCGGGCAATGAAGCCGGCGCAGGGTCGGGGGCTGGCGCGACGACGGGTGCCCTGCGCGGATAGGCTCTGGGCTCGTAATCCTCGTCCACGCTGTCGCCGATTACCCTCACGACCCGCTCCCACCAACAAGCATCGAATCCGTCTTCTCCCGATGCCGTCGTTCTTTCCGGAGCCGCCTCGGTTTTTCTAGCCGCCGTCTGGGCCGCTTGCGCGAGCATCGCCTCCACATGGATGGGCAACTTGGAGTTGGCGCGCGCCAATTGCGGCATGCCCGACTTTCCAGGCACGCCGACCCCATCCCCTGCGCGCGGGGCATGTTCCGATTCCGAAGGCCGGGAATCGGAAGGGTCGTGTGATCGGGAGCTCATTTTTCCAAAATATTGTCCAAAAGCAGTTAGCTGGATTTTATAGGGTCAAAATGGAGGAAGCGGGTATTGGGCTAAATGCTTAACTGGCTAATCGGTGAGTGGATAAGGAGGCTGGATTTGGCGCCTTGGAAGGTCCGAAGCGAGTAAGTTACTACTAATTAAGTAATTGGTGAAGGTGTCGGGTTTGGTTTATTTTGTAATGCGTTAACATCGACACAATTTAGCAAAATACAGACCGGATTTTGCCAGGGTCTCGCAATAAATTGAATTCTGCGCCCTGGCTGCGGCGAATCTCCTATATAAAGGAACCCGAAATCAAGGCATGCGTAGTTGTAGCTACGAATTTACCGGGCCTGATCGGCCCTGGGTGGATCAGGCGGTGGACCAAGCGCGCCGGGCGCCGCAAGATGACTTGATCGGGCTCCGGCCGCGCTTGCAGACGGCGCGTCTCGTCGCGCGCGGTTTCCGGCGGTTGAATTTAAAACCGGCAGCCGAGTGGCTTTAGGCTTTGGGCAGGGGATTTCCGCCGGGACGTCCGCCTTCGCATCCGAGTGAACCCCCTGCGCGGCGCGGCGCAAACACGGGTTGCCAAGGCGGGGCGGGCGGGGAAGGGTGGCGGGCTATGTCGTCGTGGTATTTCGTGAAGGATGGACAGCGCAACGGGCCGATGCGGCGCGCGGAGCTCGACGCGCATATCGCCGCCGGCACGGTCGACGGCGACACGCTGGTCTGGCGTCCCGGGCTCGCCGCGTGGGTCCCGGCGAGCCAGTTCTCGGAACTAGGCGTGCCGCCCCCCGTGCCGCCCCCGCCGTTGCCCGCCTCGGATGCGACGCCGGGCTTCGCGCCGGCTGAAACGCCCGCCGGCGCCGATTTCGCCGCCGGCGCGCCGTCCGCGGCCGCCCCCGCGGCTCCGCGTCTGGAGTTCGCGGCGTTTCGCACCCGGTTGGCGGCCAAGCTGGTCGACATCGTTCTGCTCGCGGGCATCGGACGCGGGGTGGAGTGGGGCGTCACGCGCTGGGTGTATTCCGGCACCATGCCCGCGCCGCCGGACTGGGCGGGGTTTTTCGAGGCGCTGGCCTGGCTGGTGTCGATCAACAGCCTCGTGGCCATGGTTTACACCGTCTATTTTCAACGGCTTCACGAAGGCACTCCGGGCAAACGTCTGCTCGGGCTGCGCGTGGTCCGCGCCGACGGCTCGCGCCTCAGCGTCGCGCGCAGCTTCGGACGCTACTGGGCGGAGCAGCTCACGGGCTTCACGTTTCTCGCGGGCTACGTGATGGCGGCCTTCGACGACCAGAAGCGCGCGCTGCACGACTACATCAGCGACACGCGCGTGGTGCGCGGCGACCGCGAGCGGGAGTAGGGGCGGCGGGTCGGAGTTCGGCGCTCAGGCCGGGCGGAGCGACCGCGCTCAGGCCGCGCCGTCGACCGCATGGATGCGCACGGCCTCGGCCTTGCCCTTCACCTCGACCACGCCGAGCGGGCGCAGCGAATAGCGTCCGCCCAGGGCGGCGCGGGTGGTCTCGCTGACGATGATGTCGGCCGCGAACTCGGCGCGCCGCGTGAGGGGTTGGAGGCGGGCGGCGAGATTCACGCCGTCGCCGATCACGGAGTAGTTGAGGCGGCGGCGGGAGCCGATGTTGCCGGCGACGACGCGGGCCGTGTTGATGCCGACGCCGAAGGCGAGCGCGGGGCGGCCCTCGGCGGCGAGCTCGCGGTTGAACGCGGCCAGGGCCGAGCGCATGCCGAGGGCGGCGCGCACGGCGCGGTCCGCGCCGTCGGGCGCGGCCACGGGGGCGCCGAACAGGGCCATGATCTCGTCGCCGATGTATTTGTCGATGACGCCGCCCTCGGCCTCGAGCGCGGCGCTCATGCGGTCGAGGTAGCGGTTGAGCAGCGCGACGAGCTCGGGCGCGGGCATGCCCTCGGCCAGGGTGGTGAAGCCGCGCAGGTCGGCGAAGAGCACGGTGACCTCGCGTTCCTCGCCGCCGAGGGCGTGGCCGTCGCGCAGGAGGCGGGCGGCGACCTCGGGCGAGACGTTTTTGTCCAGCAGGTCGCGCACGCGGTCGCGCTCGGCGAGGCCGGCGCTCATGGCGTTGAAGGCCTCGGCCAGACGGCCGAGCTCGTCGGCCCGGTCGAGTTCGATGCGCGTGTCGTAGTCGCCGTAGGAAATGCGCTCGGTGTGCTTGGCGAGCAGGCGGACGGGATTGGCGAAGGAGCGGGCCAGCCCCAGCGCGGCGGCGATCGCGGCGGCCAGGCCGAGGATGGTCACGATGGCGAGCACGGCCTCGAGCTGGCGGGACGGGGCGAGCTCGGCCTGGAGCGAACGTTGGAGCACGACCCAGACCGGCGGGCCGTCGGCGACGGAAACACGGCGGTAGGCGGTCACGTAGTCCTCCCCGCCGAGGGCGACGCGCACGGGGGCGGAGGCCAGCGCGGGCCGCGCGGCGCGGGCGAGCTCGGCGGCAAGCCCGGCGGGCAGGGTGGAGGCGACGACGCGCGGGGCGCCCTCGCCGGCGAGAAAAGTCACCTCAAGCGCGGAGGTGGCCTTCAATTCCTCGGCGGTCTGGCGATCGGCGGGGAAGCCCACGCCGATCCACGCGGCGACCTCGGGCGGCGGGGCGAGCATGGGCACGACGACTATCTGATGCAGCTCGTCGCCCACGAAGCCCCAGCCGGCGGCCTCGAAGGCCTCGCTCGCGTCGGCGATTTTTTGCAGCGCGAAAAAAGGCGCGTGGCGCGGTTCCGCCTCGAGCGTCCGGGTGTCGGCGATGAAGCCCCCCGCCGGGTCCAGCATGACGATGGCCGGCGCCTCGATGCGCTTGCGGTAGGAGACGAGGGCGGAGCGGGCGGTCTCGGGGCTGAAGCGGGAGACGAGGAAGAGCTGCCGCAGCGCGTAGTCTCCCGCCATCATGCGGGCGGCGAGCAGCAGGTCTGCCTCGCGCCGAAGCGAGGCGGCGCGGAACTGGCGGGCGCCCTGTTCGAGCGCCTCGTCGATGGCGACGAGGGCGTTTTGCCGATTGGCGCGGGAGACGAGGACGTAGGTGGCGGCCTGGGCGAGCGCGACTAGGCCGGCGGTGAAAAAAAGCAGACGCGAGCCGAAGCGGCGAAACTGGGGGAGGCGTGGCATGGCCGCTCGGCGGGCGGAAGGGGCCTAGTAGCCCTTGCTCTCCCCCGAGGGCGCGCGACGCACCCGGCGGTCGGGCTTTAACCGCAGCTCGAAGGCCTGTTCCAGCGCTCCGCTCTCGGCGAGCCGCACTTCCTGGCGCACGGGCGCGGCGAGACGCGGGTGCCAGACCTCGAGGGCATAGCGGCCGGCGGGCAGGCCGGTGACGGCGGCGCGGCCGGCCTCGTCCGATTTCGCGAACCAGGGCGTTTCCAAAACGACGACGTAGGCCACCATCCAGTCGTGGATGTTGCAGCCGAGCGTGACCACGCCGGGCTGGTCGAAGAGCACCGATTCGCTCGCGCCGCTTTCGTAGAGCGGTTTTTCGAAGGGCTTCGGCTTGGACACCGAGTAGATGTGGTGCTGGACGGAGTCCTCGTTGGGGAAATCCACCCGCGTGCCGGCGCGCACCGGCGTGACGTAGGGCCGGTATTGTTTGCCCGACTGGACGATCTCCACCGGATGCTTGTCGGGCGCGTAGGGCGGCGCGGGCGCGTCGAGCGGGGCGAGCGACACCACCGCGTCGGCCACGGGCTGGCCGGCGGCGTCGCGCACCAAGGCGGACAAATCCCCCGCCCGGACCGCGGCGGCGAGGAGCGCGACGGCGAGCAGGGCGGAGGAACGGGCGGCGGAAGGCATGCGGCCGGTCAGAAAGCGTAGATCACGCCGAGGCGGAACGTGTCCTGGCGATACTCGACGCCCGCGATGTTGGTCGCGTGGGCGCGCTCGTAGCGCAGGGTGAAGGAGAGATTGTCCCCCACGGCGGGGCTCAGCTCGAGCCACCACTGGTCCACGTCGCCCTCGACGCGGTAGTCGGTCCAGCCCGGCTGGAGCGCGCCGCTCACGTTGGTCGGGATGGAGGCGTAGTAGTTGGCGATTTTCGGTCCGAGGGCGCCGGCCAGGGCGCCGCCGAAGCGGGCCGCGGAGGCTCCGGCCACGAAGGTGCCGTCGTAGCGGCCGGCGCCGGCGCCGACGCGCAGCCAGTCGAAGGGGTCGGCGAACAGCTGCGCGAACACGGCGCGGTGATGCACGGAATAGGTGGCCCCGTCGGCCACATGCTCCTGCCACTCGCCGCGCAGCTGGGCGGTCAGGATGGGCCCGATCCGTTTGGAAAGGGTGGCGGCGCCGTGGAGCGTGACGCCCTCGCTGTCGTCGATGTCGGCGAAACGCGCGAGCGCGGCGGTTTCCGCGGAGAGCACGGGGGCCTCGGGGCCGAGGCCGAATTTTTTGCTCACCACGGCGCGTGGTCCCAGGGTGGCGCGGTTGAGTTCCTCGAAGTCGGGGCAGACGTAGCCCGCGGTCTCGAGCTGAAGCCGTCCGCTGAGGCCGGGGGCGAGCTGGCGCGAGGTGCCCGCGGTGAAACCGGTCTCATACGCGGCGGCGTCGCGGAAGTCGGCCTTGCCCGAGGCGCGGCCGATGTTTTCCGTCCAGGAATACTCCGCGCGGGCCTGGTAGTCGACGGGGAGGGCGGCGGAGGCGATGGAGAAGAGGCAAAGGGCCGGCAGGGCGGCGGCGAAACAGGGGTATTTCATGCTGGAAGGTTTATTACAGCGCTTCGGCCCGCTTTCGCAAAGCCTGCCTTTGATTTGCGTCAGTAGGTGATTCCAAGCACGGGGGCCAGGCCGGCCCAGACGGTTTCGGCCATGCGGGCGTGGCCGGCCTCGTTCGGATGGATGCCGTCGGCCTGGTTGAGTTCGCGCACGCCGCCCACGCCTTCGAGCAGGAAGGGCACGAAAGGCCAGCCCCGCTCGCTCGCCAGGGCGGGAAAGACGGCGTCGAAGCGCGCGGCGTAGTCGCCCATGTTGGGCGGCATGCGCTGGCCGACCAGCAGCACGCGCGCGTCGGGATTTTTGGCCCGGACCTTGGCGGCGATGGCGGAGAGATTGCCCGCCACGAGCGCGGGGTCGAGGCCGCGCAGGCCGTCGTTGCTGCCGAGGGCGAGCACGAGGACTGCCGCGGGCTGGCGCAGCACCCAGTCCACGCGGCGCAGGCCGCCCGAGGTGGTGTCGCCCGACACGCCGGCGTTGACCACCCGCCATCGCGGCGCGGTCGGATCGGCGGCCGCGCGGGCGTCGAGTTTTTGCCGGATGAGCGCGGGGTAGGCCTGCGTGTCGGGATCGGGCAGGCCGTAGCCGGCGGTGAGGCTGTCGCCCAAAAACAGGATCACCCGCGGGGGCGCGGATTCGGCCGCCGCCGGCGCGGCGGCGGCGCAAAAGAACGCAAGGCAGCCGAAAAGGAGGGGGACGAGGCGGCGGAGGTTCATGGCGCGGCGTTTGCGAAACGTGGTGGCTATCCTTAACTGCGCAACCTTTCCGCCCACATGCAGATCCCCGCCACCCCTTCTTCCGCGATGCTCGAAGTCCGCGACGTCAGCCGCGTCTACGCCACCGCGGCCGGTCCGCTCACCGTCCTGCGCGGGGCGAGCTTCTCCCTCGCCGCGGGCGAATCCCTCGCGCTGGTCGGCCCCAGCGGCAGCGGCAAGACCACCCTGCTCGGCCTCTGCGCCGGGCTGGACCAGCCGACGACGGGCACGGTCGCGCTGGCCGGCCGCGCGCTCGGCGGCCTGGGCGAGGACGAGCGCGCGCGGGTGCGCAACGAGCACACCGGCTTCGTGTTTCAGAATTTCCAGCTCATCCCCTCGCTCACGGCGCTGGAGAACGTGTGCGTGCCGCGCGAGCTGCGCGGGGAGCGCGGGGCGGAGGTGGAGCGCGACGCGAAGGCCCTGCTCGAGCGCGTGGGCCTGGGCGCGCGGCTCGGGCACTATCCGGTGCAGCTCTCGGGCGGGGAGCAGCAGCGCGTGGCGCTGGCGCGCGCCTTTGTCACCAGTCCGCGGATACTTTTTTGCGACGAGCCCACGGGCAATCTCGACGGGGCGACGGCGCGGATGGTGGTGGAGCTGATCTTCGGGCTGAACCACGAAAAGGGCACGACCTTGGTCCTGGTGACGCACGACGTGGAACTGGCCAAGCGCTGCGGGCGGACGCTCCGGTTGAAAGGCGGGGAGATCGTGGAAGGCTGATCTTTGGCCCACGAAACACACGAAAGGACACGAAAAGAAAACCTATGAGCAAAGAGCTGATTCTGCGGGACGAGTGTTATGCGGTGATGGGCGCCTGCTTCGAGGTGTATAAGGAGAAAGGCTGCGGATTTCTGGAGGCTGTGTATCAGGAATGCTTGGAGTTGGAGCTTAGGGACAAGGACATCTCCTTTGTCGCACAGCCTGAACTGGCGCTTAGTTACAAAGGTAGGCCGCTCAAGCAGACATATGAGCCCGATCTGATTTGTTACGGCGCTTTGCTTGTGGAGTTGAAGGCAGTCTCGGCTTTGGCCGATGAGCATCGAGCGCAGGTCATAAACTACCTCCATGCCACCGGCCTAAAGGTGGGTCTTTTGGTTAACTTTGGACACTATCCCAAGGTCGAGTGGGAGCGCATCGTGGTCTGAACTTTTCGTGTCATTTCGTGTATTTCGTGGGCTCTCTCCGATGATCTTTCTTTTCAAACTCGCCCTGCGCGACGCGCGGGCTTCGCGCGGGCGGCTGCTCCTCACCTCCCTCGCCGTGGTGGCCGGGGTGGCCGCGCTCGCGGCCACGGGCTCCTTCGGCGCGGGCATCCGCGACGCCATCGACCGGCAGGCGCGCGAGCTGCTCGGCGCCGACCTCGTGGTCGAGTCGCGCTCGGCGCCCGACGCCGAGACCGAGGCCTACCTGCGCGGCCTGGGCGGCGAGACGGCGCGCGAGATCGCCTTCGCCTCCATGCTCGCCGTGCCCTCGACCGACGGCGGCGTGTCCGCCTCGCGGCTGGTGACGGTGCGCGCGGTCGACGCCGCGTATCCATTCTACGGCGACGTGGTCAGCGCTCCCGCCGGGGCCCGGTCCGGGCTCGACGGCGGCGACGCCGTCCTCGTCGAGGAGACCCTGCTGAAGCAGTTCGGCCTCGCCCCCGGCTCGGCCGTGCGCCTGGGGCAGAAGACCTTTCGCGTGGCGGGCGCGCTGCAAAAACTCCCCGGCGAATCGGCGGCCGTCGCCCTGCTCTCGCCCCGCGTGCTGGTGGACCGCGCCGGGCTGGAGGGCACGGGCCTGCTCGGGCCGGGCTCGCTAGCGCGGCACCGCGTGCACTTCAAGTTCCCCGCCGGCACGGACGTGGAGGCGCTGGCGGCGCGCGAGCGGGAGCGCATGCGCTCGCTGCGGCTCAACGAGGACACGGTCGGCGAGCGCAAGCGCGAGCTGGGCCGGGCGATGGAGAACGTGAACGCGTTTCTCAGCCTCACCGGCCTGGTGGCGCTGCTGCTCGGCGCCATCGGCGTGGCGGCGGCCATGCACGCCATGGTGCGGCGCAAGCTCGCGACCGTGGCGGTGCTGCGCTGCCTGGGCGCGGGCGCCGGGCTCGGCCTGGGCGTCTTTCTCGTCCAGGGCGTGGCGGTCGGCCTGCTCGGCGCCGCCGCCGGGGCGCTGGCGGGCGCGGGCCTGCAGGCGACGCTCGGCGCGCTGCTGCGGGATTTTTTGCCGGTCGAGGCGGGTGATTTCGGCGTGCGCTGGGGCGAGGTCCTGCGCGCGGGCGGCATCGGCGCGGCCCTGACCGCGCTGTGCACGCTCGTGCCGCTGCTCGCGGTCCGGCGCGTGCCGCCCCTGGCGGTGCTGCGCGCGGTGGAGCCCGAGACGGGCCGGCGCGACTGGCTGCGCTGGGCGGCCGGCGCCCTGCTGGTCGCGCTCGTGCTCGCGCTCACGGTCTGGCTCGCGGGCGGCTGGCGCAACGGCCTCGGCTTCGCCGGCGGGCTCGCGGTGGCGGGCGGGGCGCTGGCCCTCGTGGCGCGCCTCGTGATGTGGGCGGCGCGCCGCTGCTCGGGTTTGCTGCGCGGCCTGCCTTTCGCGATGCGGCAGGGACTGGCCAACCTCTACCGTCCGGGCAACCGCACCGCGCGCCTGGTGGTGGCGCTGGGGCTGGGCGCGTTTTTGCTGCTTACGCTCGCGTTTTCGCGCGGCGCGCTGCTCGGTCAGATCCGGTTCGCGGGCAGCGAGGGGCGGCCCAACCTTTTGTTTTTCGACGTGCAGGACGACCAGGTGGACGGGTTGAAGGCCACGCTCGCGTCCGCCGGCGCGCCGGCGGGTTCCGAGGCGCCTATCGTCACGATGCGTCTGGCCAGGCTGAAAGGGAGCACGGTCGAGGAGGTGTTGCGCGACCGCGCGAGCGGCATCCCGGGCTGGACCCTGCGCCGCGAGTATCGCTCCAGCTACCGCGCGCAGCCGGCGGACACCGAGAAGGTGGTCGCGGGCGAGTGGGTTTCGAGCTGGGCGCCGGGAGCAGGGGGCATGGAGTCGGGCGATGAGATCGTGCCGATCTCGGTGGAGCAGGGCCTGGCGAAGGACCTGAAGCTCGCGCTCGGCGACGAGCTGGAGTGGGACGTGCAGGGCGTGCCGGTGCGCACGCGCGTGGCGAGCCTGCGCGAGGTGGAGTGGCGGCGCATGTCGCCGAATTTTTTCGTGCTGTTTCCGACCGGCGTGCTGGAAGGCGCGCCGAAATTCCACGTGCTGGCGGCGCGCGCGGAGGACAAGGCGCTCAACGCGGCGGTGCAGCGCGCAGTGGCGTCGGCTTTCCCCAACGTGTCGATTCTCGACCTCGGGCTGGTGATCGAGTCGCTCGACACGGTGTTTTCCAAGGCCGAGCTGGCGGTGCGTTTCATCGCGCTCTTCACGCTGGCGACGGGCGTGGTCGTCCTCGCCGGCGCGCTGGCCGCGGGGCGCGAGCAGCGGGTGCGCGAGGCGGTGCTGCTGCGCACCCTGGGGGCGAGCGCGGGGCAGGTGCGCGCGGCGTTGGTGACGGAGCTGGCGGCGCTGGGCCTGATGGCCGGGGCGACCGGCGCGGTGCTGGCGCTGGGCGGCGGCGCGGCGGTGGCGATCTTCGCCTTCAAGGCGGCGCCGGTGCTGCCCTGGACTCCGGTGCTCGTGACGACGCTGGCGGTGACCGCTCTGACGGTGGGCGTGGGCCTGCTCACCCAACGCGGCCTCCTGCGCCGCCCGCCGCTGGAAGTGCTGCGGGCGGAAGGGTGAATGTTATTTCACCTTGCTGCGCACGGCGGCGGCGATGCGGGCGGCGGCGGCTTCGGCGGGCGAGGGCGGGGGGATGTCGGTTTCAAGTGTCCGGGTGAGTTCGCTTAGACTTTCGAACTGCGCGGCGAACTTGCCGCAGAGGCCGCACATCGCGCCGTGGAAACGGTGGCGCAGCGTCTCGGTGGAAGTGAGCGGCCTATCCATTCGCGTGACGGTGAGGCGCGCGAAGTCGCGGCAGCTCATGCCCGCGAGATTTGCGATCGGGGCCTCGACCACCTGGATGGCGCGGTAGATCGCGGGCGGCGGCGGACGATGCGGAAGATTGGAGTGGTGGGAGCTCATGTGTCCGCGGTGAGGCGTTGTTGCAGGCAATCGCGCAGGCGCAGGCGCGCGCGGGTCAGAAGAACGGGAGCGCTGGAGGCCGAGACGCCGGCAAGTTCGGCGGCTTCCCGGGTCTCCAGCTGGTCGAGCTCGCGCAGGGAAAAGAGGCGGCGGAGGGTGTCGGGAAGGGCGTCGAGGCAGAGGCGCAGCAGGCCTTGCAGTTCGCCGCGCAGGGTCGAGTCGCGCGGGCAATCGGCGAGGGCGCTCATGGCGTGGGTGGGGTCGATGCGCCAGGCGCCGTGGGCGGTGAAGCAGGACTCGAGCGGGTCGACGCCGTCGTCGTCCGCGAAAGCCGGGCGGGAGGGGTCGGGACGGTCGGGTCGGCGGCGGCGGGCGCGAAGGCGGTCGAGGAGTTTGTAGCGAAGGATGCCGACGAGCCAGGTGCGGAGGGTGGAGCGGCCGGAGAACTCGGTGCGTTGAGCCCAGGCGGCGAGGAGGCAGTCTTGCACGGCCTCCTCGGCCTCGTGGTGGTCGTGCAGGCGGGCGCGGGCGTAGGCGAGGAGCACGGGCGTCTCGGCGAGCAGGGTTTCGAGCGTGAACGAGGGGACGTCCATAGGCGGGATCAGCGGGCGGGCGCGGGTTTGCCCGCGGCACTGAGGCAGGATTCCAGCCAGCGGTCCACCGCGATGCGGCCGGGGCCGGCAACGATCAGGAAAAGGGTCCCGAGCAGGTAGGGGAAGGGCGGCGCGGAGAAGAGACCGTCGAGACCGTCGTTGACTAGGTCGGCGCGGTGGGCGGTGGCGAGGGCGACGACCATCGTGCTGGCGAGGAGCGCAGAGAGAACTCGGGTGCCGGCGCCGAGGACGAGAAGCAGGCCGCCGACGCATTCGAGGAGACCGATGCCAAGGGCGTGCGCGCCGGGCGCGGGGATGTGCAGCGAAGCGAAGAACTCGGTGGTGCGGTCGAGGTGCTGGAGCTTGCCGCGGCCGGCGAGGAAGAATTGCCAGCCGAAGACGAGGCGGGTGGCGAGGGCGAGGACGTCGAGCGCCGGGCGTTGAAGCGCGTCGCGGGTGCGGAGGGCGAGGGAGGCAAGGGACATAAGAGCGAGGAGCTTGGAGCAGGGAGCTAGGAGTGCGGAGTGGTGGAGGCGGATAGGGCCAGCCATCCGAGTTCGCGCCAGCGGGCGAAGGCAGACTCGATGAGCGCGGGGCGGGGCAGCGGACGCGTCCCGGCGATGATGTCGACGAGCGGGCCGCCGCGCTGGAGGCGACGAAGCAGCGGGAGGAGCGAGACGGGCTCGCGGCGAGATCGGAGGGCGTGGCCGGAGCTTCGCCAGACGACGTGGAGCTCGCGGCGCGGCGCGAGGAGGGTGGCGGCTTCGGGCGTGAGTTTGCCGGAGATGAAGCGCGAGATCGGCAGGTCGGTGGCGATGAGCACGAGGTCGGGCTGAAGGGTCAGCGCGGCGCCGGAGGCGAGATCGGCGTCGGTCGGCGATGGGAGCCGGGCCGCTTCGAAAATCTGCATGTGGGCATGCTCGAACTCGGCGAGGGCGGCGGCCCAGGGGCGCAGCGCGGGCGAGAGACCTACGTCCGAGCGGAGAAAATCGGCGAAGCCGGCGCCGGCCTGGCGAAGGGTCCAACTGGTGGGCGGACGGGCGACAAGGAAGCCTTCCAGGGCGGCGAGGAAGACGTCTTTGCCGAGGAGGTCGCGGACGCGGGTGAAATCCTCGGCGATCGAGTCGAGCAGGCGCCACCAGTATTGGCGGTGGTAGAGTTCGAGCCGTTCGCGGGCGTGGACGGACTCGGTGGAGCGAAGCAGCGCGTCGGCGGTGCGGTTGAACTCGTCGGAGGGCGCGGCGGCGCCGGCCGGGAGGTCGGCGAGCGCGCGGTTTTCGCCGGAGAGCGGTTCGAGGAGCGCGCCGGCGAAGCGGCGTTGAAGATCGAGGAGCGCGGACATGCGTTTTCCTTACGCGGCGTGCGCGGCGACGTGGTTGGCGGCGGCGTGGCTCCAGTAGCGGCGGGCTTTTTGGGCCTCGCTCCAGACTTCGTCGAAAGAGGGAATTCGGGCGTCCCACTCCAGGAGGGTGGCGACAGGTCCGCAGCGCTCGATGGCGCGGGCGTAGAGTTGCCATACGGGGTCCACAACCGGGTGGTCGTGGGTGTCGATTATGAAGCGAGCGTAGCGGGAGTGGCCGGCGATGTGCATCTGGGCGACGCGCTCGGCGGGGATGGCGTCGACGTAGGCGATGGGGTCGAATTCGTGATTGATCGAGGAGACGTAGATGTTGTTCACGTCGAGCAGCACGCCGACGTCGGCGGCGTGGACGACCTCGTTGAGAAAGTCCCACTCGGTCATTTCGTTGCCCTTGAACTCGGCGTAGCTGGAGACGTTTTCCACCGCGACGGGGATCTCGAGAAAGTCCTGCGCGATGCGGAGATTCTCGGCGACGCGGACGGCCGCCTCGCGGGTGTAGGGGAGCGGGAGGAGATCGTGGGTGAAGGTGCCGTCGACGCTACCCCAGCAGAGGTGGTCGGCGAACCACGGCGTGCGGGTGCGGCGCACGAGGGCCTTGAGGCGGAGGAGGTGGTCCCAGTCGAGGCCCTGGGCATTGCCGGCGTAGAGGCCGACGCCGTGGAGCACGACCTGGTATTGCTCCATGATCGCGTCGAGCACGGCGAGCGGGCGACCGCCGTCGACCATGTAGTTCTCCGCGATGACCTCGAACCAGTCGGTGGACGGGCGATTCGAGAGGATGTGGTCGTAGTGCGGCACGCGCAGGCCTATGCCTATGCCGAGGGTGCGGGTGGCGGGGAAGCGGGCGGCTGCGGGCGGGAGGGTGGCGGAGTAAGACGACGACATGGGAGCGAGGAACCTGGAGGTGAGAGCGAGAAGGCGAAGGGGGCCGGGGCGCGGAGCGCGGCGCCGGCCCCCTCGTTTGGCGGGGGCGCGGGCGGATTGTTCAGGCCTTGGTCTTGTCCTTGGCGCCGCAGCCTTCTTTCCCGGCGCAGGATGCCTTGTCCTTGTCGGCCGGCTTGTCCTTGGCGGAGCAGCCGGATTTGCCGGAGCACGAGGCCTTGTCCTTGTCTGCGGCCTTGTCTTTGGCGCCGCAGCCGGACTTGCCGGCGCAGGAGGCCTTGCCGTTGCAGCCGTGTTTCTCGGCGGCGGGCTTGTCGGTGGCGGGAGTGGAGGTGGATGCGTCTTGGGCGCGGAGGTTGGCGGAGGCGAGCAGACCGGCGAAGGCGGCGGCGAGGGCGAGGCGATTGCGATTCATGATGGGTGACGGGCTTGTGTTTTTTGTTGTTTTGACGCCGGACCTGATCGGCCGGACGGAGACTTAGTCGCCGACTGGGGGCCGACCATTAACAGGAAAACAAAAATATCCGTGCAGCGCGTCGGCTCGGACTCGGCGCTTGGCGGACTCGGCGCTTGGCGTGTGGAGGAAAGGAGCGTTTCTTGACGGCAAATGAGCCGAAACGTCGTCACCTTTCACTACACGCTGCGCGACACGCGCGGGCAGATCATCGACGCCTCCGTGGGCGGGGATCCCGTCTCCTTCGTCGAGGGCGCGGGGCAGATCGTGGAGGGGCTCGAGGAGGGCCTGCGCGGGCTCGCCGTCGGCACCAAGGCCCACATCGGCGTGCCGGCGGCCAAGGCCTATGGCGAGCGCGACGAAACGCAGGTGCAGCGCGTGCTGCGCGCTCTGCTGCCCATCGAGGGCGAGGTGAAGCCCGGCGACCAGTTTCGCGCGGGCTCCGACGCCTTCGCGCCGATCGTCACGGTGGTGGGCGTGGAGGGCGAGGAGTTGCTGCTCGACGCCAACCATCCGCTGGCGGGCGTCGACCTGGAGTTCGAGGTCGAGGTGCTGGGTGTTCGCGAGGCGACGAAGGAGGAGTGCGAGCACGGCCACGCCCACGGCGAGGGCGGCTGCGGCAACCACGACTGCGGCTGCAGGGGCTGAGTTTTAACCGCAGATCGCGCAGATGAACGCAGATAACGGCAGGGATGATATCCACCCGGAGCTGAGCCACGCGATCATCGGAGCGGCCATGCGAGTGCTCAACGAACTTAAGCCCGGGCTCGACGAGAAGCTTTACGAGAACGCCTTGGTGCTGGAGCTGCGCGCGATGGGCCTGAAAGTGGAGCAGCAACGTTCGTTTGAAGTGTTTTATCGCGAGCAGACGGTCGGTCGCTTGATCCCCGACTTGCTGGTGGAAGATAAAGTCGTCGTCGATCCGAAGGTGGTGGAGAGCTTCAATGAAAATCACGTCGCCCAGATGCTCGGCTATCTTGCGATCACGGGTTTTCAGCTCGCGCTCCTCGTCAATTTCAAACGCGCGAAACTGGACTTTAAGCGGGTGGTGAAATCCAGGGTTTGATCTGCGCCCATCTGCTAAATCTGCGGTTCTCCTTTCTTTCTTCACGATCATGAAAGTTCTCGGCGTTGATATCGGCGGCTCGTCCCTGAAGGGCGCGCCCGTGGACACCAAGACCGGCCAGCTCCTCGCGGAGCGCCATCGCATCGAGACGCCCTCGCGGTTGTCCCCGGCGGAGATGGGCGCGGCCATCGCGCGCATGGCCGCGCACTTCGACTGGAAGGGTCCGGTCGGCGTGGGCTTTCCCGGCGTGGTGCAGGGGCCTTTCGTGCGAACCTCGGCGAACTTGCATCCGGATTTCGTGAATCTGGACGCCGCCGCGGTGTTCGAGCACGCGGTCGGGGCGGAGGTGAGCCTGGTGAACGACGCCGACGCGGCGGGCCTGGCCGAGGCGACCTTCGGCGCGGGGCGCGGCGTGAAGGGCGCGGTGTTGCTGCTGACTTTCGGCACCGGCGTCGGATCGGCGCTCTTTGTCGACGGTATCCTTTATCCCAATACCGAGTTCGGCCACCTGAAGAAAAACGGCGAGTCGTGGGAGAAACTAGTCTCGGGCGCGGCCAAGGAGCGTCGCGGGCTGGGCTACGAGGCGTGGGCGGCCGACGTGGGCGAATATCTGCGCGAACTCGAGGCGCTGGTGTGGCCCGATCTCATCATCGCCGGCGGTGGCATCAGCGCGGACCACGCGAAGTGGTTTCCACACCTGAAGATTCGTTCGAAAATCGTGCCGGCGGAGTTTCTCAACGAAGCTGGTCTGGTCGGCGCGGCGCTGCACGCGGCTCGCGCGCTCTGAGCGGCCGGCGCGGCCGGGAAGTCGCGCGGCTATCCGGCGGGAAAAACAACCATGAAGACCTCCGCCTCGGTGCTGATCGCCGGCCAGGGTCTGGCGGGCACGCTGCTGGCGTGGGAGCTGGAGCGCGCCGGTCGCGAGTTCGCGATCGTCGACGCCGGTCACGCGGAGAGCGCCTCGCGCGTAGGCGCGGGGTTGGTCAATCCGGTGACGGGCGAGCGGTGGGCGTCGGCGCCGGGCTGGGCGGAAAAGTCCGCCAAGGCGCGGGCGGTTTTCCGGGAGATCGAGCTCGCGTGGGGTGTTTCGCTCGTGCGCGAGCTGCGCATCCGGCGCGAGTGGCGCGACGAGGCGGAGGCCGCGCCGGTGCGCGCCAGGGTGATGCGCGGCGAACTTGCGCCGTGGATGCGAGCGGAGGGGCTCGAGGCGCGCGCGGCGTGGATCGAGGGCGCGTGGCGGGTGGACTTGCCGGCCTTGATCGCGGCCGGGCGCGCTAGGTGGTCGGCGGCGGGCAGGCTGCGCGAGGCACGGCTCACCGAGGCCGAGGCGTCGTCGTGGCCCGGGCCGGTGGTGTGGTGCGCGGGCGCGGCCGAGGACAAGTTGCCCGAGTTGCGCCCGGTGGGCGGCGAGACCCTTGAGCTGCGGATAGAACCGCGCGCGGACTGGCCCGGGGACGTGGTGCGGCACGATGGCGTGTGGGTGTTGCCGACGGGAGAGGGCCGCGCGTGGGCGGGGGCGAGCTTCGTGCGCGACGAGGCGGAACGGGTGGCGCGGCGCGAGGCGCTGAGGGCGAGCGTGCGCCGTCAGCTGGCGGACGTGGGGTGGCGCGAGACGGCGGTTTTGGCCGGCCGGCGCATGACCTCGCCCGACCGCGCGCCGCGCAGCGGCTGGCTGACGGGTCGAGAGGGTCGGGAGGGGGTTTTCAACGGCCTCGGTTCGAAGGGCGCGTTGCTCGCGCCCGCGTTGGCGCGAGAGTGGGCGGACCGCCTGGCGGGGTGACATCCGGGAGCCGCCGCCCAAGCCTATTGTCAATCATTGATTGACAACAGGCTTGGGTGGCAGGGAGAGGGGCGGGGCGGGCCTTGCAAAAGCGGCAGGGCGGGGGCGCTTTGCGCGGGTCGGGCGTCTGGCGACGGCAGGGGCGGCTCAGCCGCGGCGGATCTCGGAGCCCTGGAAGCGGATGGAGAGGCGGAAGACCTTTTTCACGCGGCAGGAGATCTTGCCGGTGGCGACGTCAAAAGTATCCGGAACTTCGATACGATGCAGGTCGACGGCGGCGTGGTAGCCGCGCTCGCTGAAGAGGTCGATGAGCATGGCCAGGGCGAGCGGATCCTCGAGGAGCTGGTCCTCGGTGTTGACCGAGGCGATGCCGGAGATGGCGTGGCGCTGGACGATGGGCATCACCTTGCGGGCGATGAAGTCGACCACCCTGGCGAGCAGGTCGGTGTGCTCGAAGGCGTATTCGTCGAGGCGCTTCACGAGCTGCTGGCGGGCGTGGACGACGAGATCGCTGGCCACGGGGATGGGGCGCAGGAGGTCGTGGGTGCGCGGGTCGAGCTCCAGCGAGCTCTGGTATTGGAGCTCGCGTAGGATGTTGTGCTCGACCTCGGCGAGGCTGCCCTGGGCGTTGACCAGGTGATAGTGGAAGATCTCGCGGAGGGATTGGAGGGCGTCCCAAGTCTGCTCCTTGAATATCCGGTAGCGGCGTTTGGCGAGGTCGAGGTCGTAGTCGGTGGGGCGCTCCTCGAGGAGCTCGCCCAGGCCGGTGCGGCGGACGTCCTCGTTGTGGGCGCGGATTTCGAGGCCGCGCTTGAGCTGGCGTTCGACCGAGGTCTTTTCGTCCACGAAAAGCACCATGATGTGGATGGTGGGGTGGCGAAAGTGGGCGCGCAGGGGCGTGTGGTAGAACTCGCGGCGCAGGGCGTGCATGCGGTCCACCAGGAGCTTCAGGCACTCGACCTGAACCTCGGTGCGGGGGAAGCCGTCGAGGATGCAGCCGTCGCGGTAGGTTGGCTCGATGAGGCGGCGAAGCAGCAGGCGGATGACCTCGCGGTCGCCGACCATGTGGCCGGCGTCCTTGATGCGACGGGCCTCGGGGGAATCGAGGAGGGCGCTGACGACGACCGGTTCGCAGGTGAGACCGCGGGCCTTTAGAATGAAGGCGGTGTTGGTGCCCTTGCCGGCGCCGGGCGCGCCGCCGAGGAGGATGATTTCCTTGGGAAACCGCAGCTGGTCGCGGCCGAACTCGTCCTCCAGATCGCGCCACACAGCGTCGAAAATCACCTGCGCGTCCTTGATCTCCAGGTCCTGATGCTTGCCCTGGCCGGCCGCGGGCGCGGGGACGGCGGGCGCCGCGGAAGTAGGGGCTGAATCCGGAAGAGGCTTGGCCATGGAGATAAAGCGAGAGATTCTGGGGGAAAGCGGACGCGGTTTCGATAATGAAGTTTTAACGCGAGGCGCGGCGTGCGCCTGGGGTCTATATCCTAGGAGCGCCGAATTTATTGCGACGCGCAAAATTTTTGGAACCTTCCCGCGTCGTCGACGTCATACCTTGCATCCATTGAACGCAGCTCGCCGCACCGCCTCCACGGAGACGACGGAGAGAGGCGAAACCCAAGGGATAAAATGTTCTTTCGCGATCTCCCGACGGGGATCGCTCCCAATTCCTGAAGCCGCGAACTTCAGGAGTGTTAGTTGAAGCTGGACCTGACGGGGCCGCCCTTGTGGTGGCCCCGTCTTGGTTTTTACGGGGAACATTTGGGCACGGGCACGGCGGGCGGGCCTAGCAGGCGAAGGAAGGCGCGGCCGGGCGCGATGTTTTCACGATTATTTAGCCGGCGCCGGCGAATCCTGCATATTTTGCGTTTTTTCGCGCGATGAGGCCGGTGGGCCTTGCGGCGCTTCTTTTCGGGCACCTAAGGTCGGCCCTGCTAACGGATGCGTCTTTCACCACCGCGTCCACGAGCACACACATCATGCACGACGAAGCCGCCACCTCCGCCGCCCTGCTCCCCAACCTGCCCGATCCCCGCGACCCGCAGGTTCTAGCCTATCTGAATCTCAAGCTCCGCGAACTGGGGCAGCCGGGGGTGGGTTTGCCGGCGGACGGGGGGGCGTCCGCGCTGTCCGGCCTAGTGGATCATTTTCTCCTGCTTGGACGGGAAAAGGATCGGCTGCTGGCGCGACATTTGTGCCCGGTCGACCAGCGCATCCAGAACTTCCTCTATGCCACCCTGGAGGAGTTCGGTCCGGTGGCCCATTTGCCCGCGTCCACGCTGGTGCTCGACCGGCCCGGTCTCGCCCGCGCGCTTTCCCTCCCGCCCTCCGCGGACGAGCACAAGAGCTCCATCCTGACCTCGACCCGCCTGCACAACGGCATCCTGCACAACCCCAAGTCGGACCGTCGCACCACGCAGGGTATTTTCCATGTCGCCGAGGGCGGCCTGCCCATCCCCGACGACAAAAAGGCGGTGCCGGCCGCCGTTTTCGGCCGCCTGCTGGTCCATGCGCTCAACCCGCCCGACGAGTTGCTCGCGCTGCCTTTCACCGCCGCCTCGGCCAAGCCCGCCCACGCCTTCGTGTCGCTTTATCTTCGGCCCGTGGTCGTGCCCGAGGTGCCGGGCTTCACGCCGGTCCGCCGCATGGAGACGCGTTTCTTCATCCCGGGCGCGCTCGTGGCCAACCTCGACTTCGTGGAGAGCATCTTTGGCAACGCCGGCGACCCCAGCCTGCCGGATAACGACGCCGCGCTCGATCCCGAGCACTGGACCGGACACACCGGCTGCATCATCCTCGCCCCGCATCTCAACGGCTTGAAAAAGAAGGACCTCGGCCTGCCCGCCTGGGCCGACGCGACCGAGCGTCAGCGCCGCGACGGCATGTGCTGGAAATCCCCCGACGAGGCCTACAACGACGGCGTGGCCTTCAAGTGCACCGCGCGCGACGCGGCGGGCGTGGTCGTGACCATCATCTCCGACAACTACTTCGGCTACTGCAAGAAGGAGGTGAAGACCCAGATTTCCCTCTCGGCCAACCTGCTCGGCCTCGCCGAGGAGGAACACGCCGGCGGCGCGCTGGCCTTCCCCAGCTACGATCTGGGCGAGGAGTTCGCGCTTGCCTCGGTTCCCTCCGAGGCGGCCCGTCCCTTCTCCGAGGCCCTCGCCCTGCTCGGCGAGCGCGCCCTGCCGCAGCCCGGCGGCTGGGCCCGCGACGCGGAGTATGCCAACATCCACTACCTGCCCGGCGACGCCCGTTTCAGTCTGACCGCCCAGCGCGTGGCCTGGGGGCCGGCGGACAAACCCGCGCATGTGCTCAAGCTCCTGCCCGGCGTCACCTACGTCCTGCCCTCCGGCTACAAGGTCGAGATGGTCCGCCCCGATCCCGCCTCGCCCTGGCGCCTGCGCGGCACCACCGCCGAGGGCATCCTTTGCCACAAGCCCTGCACCGTCTCCGGCGGCGGAAAGTCCGAGATCTCCAAGTCCATCGCCGACGCGGCCTTCTCCGGCCCCGTCTTCATTTCCGACGCGGCCAAGGACCTCGACCTGGTCGACCAGATCCTGCGGCGCGACTACTCCGTCCGCTACAAGGACGCCGCGCGCAACAAGCCCGCCGGCCAGGGCCGTCCCCTCCTCTCGCCCAGGCGCTCCCTCGGCTCGGTGGTGAAGCTGCTCTCCCGCAGCCCAGACTACACCGACGAGTATAACGCCTGGCTCGGCACCATCCCGCGCCACATCCGCGACCTCGTGCTGCTGGTGAAGCGCGTGCACAAGCCCGAGCACGGCGACGACTGGCGCCGTCATTTCTCCGTGGATACGATCAACGGGCGCCCGGGCAACGAGCTCAAGTTCCACGGCGCCCGCGCCACCACCCAGTTCCTGCGCGTCGGCTACTCGAAGGACGGCGGCTGGCGCACCTTCTCGCTGCGCGGCGACTTCCTGCCCGCGGTGAAGATCCAGGCCGAGGACGACATCACCGCCTCCACCGTGGCCCCGCCCTGCGTGGTCAAGGGCCTCGCGCCCGAGCACGCGGCCTCGCCCGCCTCCGTGAAGGTCGTGCACAACTGCGAGACGCGCCTTTTCCAGCGCCCCGACGACGCCATCGTGCGCGGCTACGACAAGCACGCGGAGAAGGACTTCTCCGGCGCCCGCAACTTCTTCTCCAACTACGAGGCCCTGCCCCACGCCGCCATCGGCGATCTGTTGGACGACACGCTCGGCTTCGACGCCTACACCCCGCCGCTCAAGGACCTCGTGCGCGGCTTCGCGGACGCGCCCAAGGCCGGCTACATCGCCCTGCCCTCGCATCCGCGCATCGTGGACGGCAAGCCGACCAAGAACCCGCGCTACCTCCAGATCCGCCCCGACCTGCTCGACCCGCGAGCGACCGCGCTGGCCCGCATCGGCGCGCGCCTGCACCGCGGCTTCAAGGCCGACGCCCCGGTCGTCTTCCCGGTCGGCGCCGTGCTCATGGGCCGGCGCCTCAATCCGCCGGAGAAGGGCGTGCGCCCGCTCTGCGTCTTCAACCCCATCCACTACCAGGAGCTGCCCGAGGCCTTCATGGACCTCATCGCGAGCCTCACCGGCAAGTCGCCCTCGACCACCGGCGCGGGCTCCGAGGGCGCGCTCACCAAGGGCCCCTTCAACGCGCTGCCCCCGATCTACGACCTCAACGCCGCGCTCGTCTCCTTCCTCCTCACCGACCTGCCGGCCTTCTCCACCGCGGCCGGCTGGGTGGGCCCGAAGCTGCGCGTCGACCACGACATCTCGCTGCTCGTGCCCGAGATCTGGTGCCGCATGAGCGCCGAGGAGCGCACGCCGAAGTATCTCATCGAGCACGGCTACCTGGAGCGCTGCAAAGACTTCGCGCACGACGGCAAACCCGTCCTCGCCTCGCGGCTCGGCTGGCGCATCACCGACCGCTTCGTGCAGGCCTTCTTCGGCCGCGTGATGAGCAACCCCTCGACTGTCTTCGACGAGGAGCACCTCAAGCCCGAGCTCACCGACGCCGGCGTGTTCGCCGACGGCATGGAGAACATCGTGCAGGCGATGCGGGAGGCCTCCGAGCACTACTTCGCCGACGGCTCGATCGAGCACGCCTGCCCGCCGCTGCGCGCCCTGCTCCACATCATGCGCGACGGCGCGTGGGAGGGGAAGGGCCTCGACGCGCCCGAGGTGCGCCGCCTCTTCGACCGCGCCGAGATGCTGAAGAGCGACTGGTATAAGGCGCGTCTGGAGGCCAAGCGCGTCATCGACGCCGCCACCTTCGAGGCGCACGCCCGCTACCTGGAAAAATTCCTCCGCCGCGCCAACTACGCCGACGTGGCGGTGCGGCTCGACATCAAGGGCCGCCTCGAGCGCGTGGCCACCCGGGCCCGCGTCGCCAAGGAGCCGGCCTACGCGGCCACCCTCGCCGGCACGCTCGGCGGCGAACCGGCGGTCGCGCGCGAAATCGCCCGCGCGCATCGCGTCTGACGCCGGCCCGCGCCGCTCCGCCCAAAACAAAACCCGCCGCGACGCCGCGGCGGGTTTTTGTTTTCGCGCGGCGCGCGGTTCAGCCCGGGGGCCAGTTGAGCTGGCGCCGGGCGAGCAGGTGCACGTGCAGGTGGGGCACGGTCTCGCAGCCGTCGGGGCCGTTGTTGATCACGAGGCGGAAGCCGCGCTCGAGGTTGAGTTTTTTCGCCACCGCGCCGGCGGCGAGGAGCAGGTGGCCGAGGACGGCCTGGTGCTCCGGCGCGGCTTCGCCCACGCGGGGGATGACGGTCTTTGGAATGATGAGCAGATGCACGGGGGCCTGCGGCTGGATGTCGTGGATGACGATGCAGCGCTCGTCCTCATGCTCGATGCGGGCCGGGATCTCGCGGGCGATGATGCGTTCGAAGAGGGTGGGCATGGTTTGTCGCCCACGAGACACACGAAAGGGCGCGAAAAGAAAACCGCGGAAATTCAGAGAAAGAGCAGCCGGAAATCCGCGTCGGGCCGGGTGCGGGCGGCGGCGAGATCGCGCACGTAGGCGAGCGAATCCTCGTAGTCGCGGCGGCGCCGGGCGGTCTCGCGCTGCTCGGGAGGGAGGAGGGCGGCGCGGAGATTCGTGACGAGCAGCGTGGACTCGCGATAGGGCGCTAGGCGCTTCAGGCCGGCCATGAGCTCGGCGCGGGCGAAGAGCGGCGTGGCCGAGGCGAGCGTGCTGAGCGCGTCCCAGTGGAAGAAGCCGTGGCCGGGCTCGGCGGCGAAAAATTTCTCCAGCAGGCGCGCGGCGGCGGCGTTGAAGGCGGCGTCGTAGCGCGCGGCGAGCTCGGGGTGTTCGCGCGTCTTTTCCTCGAGTTCGCCGAGGCTGAAGGCGATGGCCTCCTGGATCTGCCGCGCGAGGTAGAGGTCGTCGCCGGTGAGGCGGGCGAAGAGCGCGTTGATGAAATGCAGGCGGCGCAGGTCGTCGCGCGGAGCGGCTGGGGGCATCGGATTTTTAACCGCTAAAGAGCGCTGATTGACGCTCAATCGAACCAGGGATCGAAGGACTGGTTTGGCGAGATTTAGCGGTTCTGCGCCTCGGGCTTTTGGCCGAGGTCCTTGATCTCGGAGACGAATTCCGAGACGTCGCGGAATTCCTTGTAGACGCTGGCGAAGCGGACGTAGGCGACGTGGTCGATCTTGCGCAGCTGCTCCATCACGCCCTCGCCGATGGCGTGGCTGGGGATCTCGGCGTCGTGCCGCGCCTCGAGGATGTCCATGACGTCGTCCACCAGCATGCTGATGCGCTCCGCGTCGATGGGGCGCTTGTGGCAGGCGGCGCGGACCGAGCGCACGAGCTTCTCGCGGTCGAAGTCCTCGCGGCGGCCGTCATGCTTGATGACGACGATGCCTTCGCGCACGAGCACCTCGGTGGTGGTGAAGCGATGGCCGCACTCCAGGCATTCGCGGCGCCGGCGGATGGTGTTGCCCTCCCGGCTGATGCGGGAGTCGATCACTTTGTCCTCGATAGAGGTGCATTTCGGGCAACGCATGGAGAGGGAGCTAGAGAGCGGGGAGCGGGGAGCAGGGAGCGGGGAGGCAGAGGAGCGAGGTGGTCGGGCGACGAGGATGGAAAGGCTTAGATGGGCTCGGCGCGGTCGAGTTTCAGGAAGTTTTCCAGGATCTTCATGCCGCCCTCGGTGGCGATGCTCTCGGGGTGGAACTGGACGCCCCAGACGGGAAGCTCCTTGTGGCGCAGGCCCATGATCTCGCCCTCGGCGGTCTGGGCGGTGACGTCGAGGCAGGCGGGGAGGCTGGAGCGTTCGACGAGGAGAGAGTGATAGCGCGTGGCGGCGAAGCCCTGGGGCATGCCGCGAAAGACGTCGCAGTCCTTGTGAAGGATGGGCGAGGTCTTGCCGTGCATGAGCCGGTCGGCGCGCACGACACGTCCGCCGAAATAGTGGCCTATGGACTGGTGGCCCAGGCAGACGCCGAGGATGGGTTTCTTGCCGGCGAAGGCGCCGATCATGTCGAGCGAGACGCCGGCCTCGGCGGGCGAGCAGGGGCCGGGGGAGATGAGAATGCGGTCGGGGTTGAGTTTGGCCGCTTCGGCGGGCGTGATCTCGTCGTTGCGGAAGACGCGCTGCTCCACGCCCAGCTGCCCGAAATATTGGACGAGGTTGAAGGTGAACGAGTCGTAGTTGTCGATGACGAGAAGCACGCGCGGTAGGTGTGAATCCGTTACAATGAGGACGAGAGGCGGGCGGGGGCAAGCGCGGGGCGCGCCGTAGTATGGCGGGCGTTTCTCAAAGCGTGTCGCCGAAACGGACGGCCTGGGCGGCGCGTTTTTTCTTTTTCGCCGAAGGAGCGACGCCGATGCGCGGGTCGCGCGCTCGGGCGAGCTGCACCAGGCGCCGGGCGTCGGGCTCGAACGTCTCGGCCGCTTCGGGCAGGTAGAGCCACTTTTTGAGGACGGGGTGCTGGCGCAGCGCGGGGAACTCGGCGAGCAGCGAGGCTTGGTGCTCGTGGAAGGTGCAGACGAGCACGCCCTGCCAGGGTTCGCCCTGAGTGGTGAGGAAGAGGCGGTGCAGGCCGTCGAGGGTCAGGGTGCGGCCGCCAAACCAGGATTTGGATTCGTAGCCCGGATCATTCCGCGCCGGCTCCAGCAGCCATTCCAAGGGATGCTCTGGCCGGACGGCGCGGGCGCGGATGGAGGATACGCGTGTGGCGGACATGACGATAACTTGCGCGGCCTTCCCACCGGGGCGAATCGCGCTCGATTGCGCGGCAGGAAGCAGAAAAAGGGCTGGTGTATTGGGTAAGCGAATGGTGCTAACAGCTTTTACTTACTGTTTAAGATTGTTCCCGGAAACGTAAATAGCTTACGAAATAGGATAAATGAAGCTCAGGACCTGCAATCGTGCCCATGTTTTGTGCGTCGCCCTCTCGATGGCGGCCAGCGTGGCGCATGCGCAATCGTGGGGCGTCTCCACGCCTGATGTGGTCGGTGGCATCACCTACTGGCGTGGTGTGGTGAACTCGGCTGGCACGGGCTACATCATCGATACGGGTGGTCCGTCCACCGGACCGGATACCAATAATCCTGGTCTGTTGGATAATCAGACTGGCCAAAAGGTGGCTGACATCGTCGGCACGGCATCCCAGCCCACGCTCTACATTGGCTACGGTCAGATCAACGGCGTCGATCATATCGGCTTTCGTATGCGTCTGAACGTGGTGTCGACGCTAGATAATCTCAAGCAGTCCAATTATTTCGGATTTGATTTTGGCACGACCGCAACCAACTCCACCGTTGGTGTGGTCGATATGTTCGTCGGCCTTGATGTGGTCTCTCAGCAGTCTTCGAACTGGAACGTGCTGATTATGGATACCACCGGCACGCTGGCTACGGATAATACTTCACCCAGCACCACCTCTTTGGGCGCCACGCCTCTGTATAGCACTCCTGCGGTCACGACGG
Organism: Opitutaceae bacterium; assembly: GCA_027482505.1. GTDB lineage: Bacteria > Verrucomicrobiota > Verrucomicrobiia > Opitutales > Opitutaceae > IMCC26134_A. The sequence continues at coordinate 25,328 of JAIXVY010000157.1, forward strand.
GCGTAAACGCCAACGTGAATTACCAAACGGTTACTTCATCCAATGCGATTGTTGGAGGCGCTACGAATTTTTCGGACGCCTCGAATACCTACCCGACTGGCGCACCAGACGCATTTATCACTTTCGCTGTCCCCTTCACCGCCTTTGTCGACGCGGCCAAAAATGCCAACGTCATGGGCAGCTCCTTTAATTTCGACGTCAACACCACCTACCGCGTGACCGCAGCCACGGGTAACCAGCAAAACAACATCAACCAAGACGCCATGGGCGCTCCTTCGGTTGCGTTCAATTTCTCCACTCCGACCAACAGCTCCGGCA
>JAIXVY010000067.1 GCA_027482505.1 Opitutaceae bacterium
CCGATCAACGCCGGCTACATCTGGCTGCCCCTCGAGTTCGAAGGCGAGCGCCCCGTCATCCGCTGGCGCGACGAGTGGGACCTCTCCGTTTTCCCGAAACAGTAGTCAACGGCTCCGCCCCTTCGTCTCGCGAGCCGCTCGCCCGAAGCGCTTGCGCCTTTCACCCCATGAAGCCCCTTTCCCTATCGGCCGCCTTGGCCACCCTGACCGTGGCGGTGCTCGGGACTCCGCTCGCGGTGACAGCCTCGCCCGCGCCCGCGAGGCCAAACATTCTCTTCATCCTGTGCGACGACCTCGGGGTGAATGATCTCCACTGCTACGGGCGCGCCGACCACCACACCCCGAATCTCGACCGACTCGCGCGGCAAGGCACCCGCTTCACCTCCGCCTACGCCGCGCAGGCCGTTTGTTCTCCGTCCCGCGCCGCGCTCCTCTCCGGCCTCAACCCCGCGCGCCTGCACATCACGGACTGGATTCCCGGCCGCCCCAACGCCGTGTCCCAACGCGTGCTCCAGGCGGAGATGGCGCTCCAGGTGCCGCTTTCGGTGCGGATGATGCCGCGCTACTTCCGCGATGCCGGTTACGCCACGGGCCTCTTTGGCAAATGGCACGTCGGGCGCTCTCCCGGTCCCGCCGAGCACGGCTTCGAGGTCGTTTACCACCCGGGCGACAGCAAAGACACCATCCCGTCCGAGACAGAGGGCGGCAAAGCCGAATACGAACTCACCCGCGAGGTCGTCCGCTTCATGCAGGCCGATCCGGCCCGGCCTTTTCTCGCCTACCTCTCGCACTACACCCCGCACGCCAAGTTCACCGCCAAGCCCAGCCTCATCGAGAAAAACGCCGGCGCCTTCGAGCCCGTTTACGCCGCCCTGATCGAGACCCTCGACGACAGCGTGGGCCTGCTCCTCGCCGAACTCGACCGCCTCGGACTGGCGGACAACACCATCGTCGTTTTCACCTCGGACAACGGCGGCCTGCACGTGCCCGAAGGCGGACACCTCCGCATCACCCACAACACGCCCTTCCGCGCCGGCAAGGGCTTCACCTACGAGGGCGGCTCTCGCGTGCCCCTCATCGTGCGCTGGCCGGGCCAGGTGCCGGCCGGGCGCGTCGTCGACAGCCCGGTCAACAACGTCGACTGGCTCCCGACCCTGCTCTCGTTGGCGGCCCTGGAGATCCTCGGCGGGCTCGACGGCGTCGATTTCTCCACCGGTCTGCGGGGCGGGGATTTCCCGCGACGCCCGCTTTTCTGGCACTACCCGCACTACACCAACCAAGGCGGTCGCCCCTCGGGCGCCGTGCTCGAAGGCGACTGGCTCTTGGTCGAGTTTTACGACGAGGACAAAACCGAGCTCTACGATCTAGCTTCGGATATCGGCCAAAAGCACGACCTCTCCGCCCGCGCGCCCGCGCGCGTCGCCGCCATGAAAGCCGCGCTCGCCGCCTGGCGTCTCGCCAACCAGGCGCAGGTCAATGCGCCCAACCCCGACTTCCAAGAGGACGAATATCGAAAGGTCTACGTCGACGTCGATCCCTCGACCTTCGACCCCGTCGCCGCGACCGAGAACGACTGGGCCCGCATGCGATCATGGCGCGGCGAGATGAACCGCCTCGCCCCTTGGAAACCTCAGAAAAAATCACCCGAAGAAACCGCGTCCGCGCCCTCCCGTGATCGCTGACCGCGCCGGCCGTTCCAAAGCCCGCATGATTCAACTTATGAAATTCGACAGAACTATCCTAGGCCTGCTCGCAGCCCTGGCCACCTTCGCTCCAGCCACGATCAAAGCCGACGACGAGGAAACCCAAAAGCGCAACGCGGCCGAACAAGCGGCCGCGCTCAATCAAGATCCGGGCGGCGCGGACAAGAAAGGCCTGCTCGAGGCTCGCAGCAGACGACCCATAACCGCCGGCCTTCCGGGTCAACGCAACGATCACCCGGACGCCGCCTGGTTCGGCAACGCGACGCTGGGTTTGTTTTTGCATTGGGGTATCTCCTCCGTCCACGGAGGGATCGATCTATCCTGGCCGATGATCATGAACATGGGAACGGGCGGCAAACTGAAGCCCTCCGAATACTGGAAACTCGCGGATAGCTTCAAAGCGGAGAACTACGACCCCGGCATCTGGTTAAAGACCGCCAAGGAAGCGGGCTTCGAATACGCCGTGCTCACGACCAAGCACCACGATGGGTATACGCTCTGGCCCAGCGAAGCCTCGGAGATCGGCGTGCGCACCTCGCTGCCCGGTCGCGATCTGGTGAAGGACTTCGTCGAGGCCTGCCGGGCCAACGGCATCAAGGTGGGCTTCTATTTCTCGGGGCCGGATTGGTATAAAACCCGGGAATATCGCTCCTTCAATTATCGCAGCGAAGGCGGCGGCAACTCCTCCCTGCCTCCAATCCCCGGACGTCCCGACTTCGACGTGAACTGGGAGCCGAAGAAATTGGAAAAGATGCCGGTCGAGCTGCGGAAGCGCGTGAGCGAAGAGAACCGTCGGCAGTTGGTCGAGCTCCTCACCCGCTACGGCAAGATCGACCTGCTTTGGTTCGACGGCGGCACGGGCTCCGACATCACGATCAAGGAAATCCGGGCGCTGCAGCCGGGTATCGTGATCAACAATCGCAGCGGGGCGCCCCTCGAAAAGGGCCAGCCCAACTTCGCCGGCGATTTTTTCACGGTCGAGCACGGCGAGCAGCCCACCCGGCCGCCGGGCTGGTGGGAGCAATTGCGCGTTTGGAACTCGAACTGGGGCTACATGAAACGGGACGAGATCCGCTATGGGCCCGCGGCCAATATCCTTCGTCTCGTCGCCCGCACCAAGGCCTGGGGCGGATCGGTCATGGCGAACTGCGGACCGAGGCCCGACGGAACCATGCCGCCGCCCTTCTTCAAGGGCATGGCCGAGGTCCGCGACTGGATGAAGATCAACGGCGCCTCCTTGATCGGCGCGAACCCCGTGCCCGAGGGCGCGGTGGCCAACGTGCCGGTGACCACGCGCGGCGGCGTGTGGTATCTGCACGCGGTCAACGGCAGCAAGGGCACGCTGTCCGTCACGCCCGGCGCTTCGGTCACATCGGTGGTCTCCGTGTCGGTTTTGGGCAAACCCGATTCTCCCTCCTACAAATGGGAAAACGGGACCTTGACCATGGCCTATCCCGAGCCCGACCGGACCACGCCTCACGACGTGATCGCCGTCACTTTCCGAACCCAGTCGGGTCCCGCTAACGCCAAGTCTCATTAAACGTCTTCCAGTCTATTTTGTAAGGCGGGGACAGGTTTCGCTGAAACTCCAGAACCGCGGAAAACGCCATCGGGGAAATTGATTAACTATAAAACAACATGAAGGCGTCATCTCGTTTTCTCGACCGCGCGTTCTTCTTTCGCGCCCTAGCGGTCTTGGCGCTCGCGCTCCAGACCTCTCTTCACGCCGCCCCGCCGACGCCGGCGAGCGTCTGGGTCGCGGCGGTGCCGCTCACGACCAGTTCACCGTTTGTCTTGGCCGGCAGAGTGCAGCTGGAATGGACCGCGTCTCCCGGCGCCGCAAACTACAACGTAAGACGCGCCACCGCGCCAAACGGAAGCTTCACCCTCATCGGCTCCCCATCGGTGGAAAGATTCCTGGATACGACGGCCATTCCGGGGACGCTTTATTACTACCAAGTGGCGGCGGTGGACGCGACCGGGGAGAGCGCCCCGACGCCCATCATCACCACGCTGCCGGCGATCGCGGTGGATAACCTGGACACCGCAAACGTGACGCTAACGGGAACCTGGAGTTCGAGCGCCAGCATAGCGGGCTTCTACGGCACCAACAACCTGTTCGATTTAACCACCAGCGGTAAGAGCGTTCGTTTCCAGCCCTCGCTTCCGGTGTCGGGGCGCTACGATGTTTATCTTCGTTGGACCAGCCACACCAACCGGGCAACCAACACGTCGATCGAGGTGGCCGACGCGGTGGGC
>JAIXVY010000358.1 GCA_027482505.1 Opitutaceae bacterium
CAGCTCGACCTGCATCTGCCGGCGCAGCTTGGCGTCGAGGGCGGAGAGCGGCTCGTCGAGGAGGAGCACGGCGGGCTTGGGCACGATGGCGCGGGCCAGGGCCACGCGCTGGCGCTGGCCGCCGGAGAGCTGGTGCGGCATGCGGTCCTCGAAGCCGCCGAGGGCGACGAGCTCGACCACCTCGGCGACGCGGCGGCGGACCTCGTCCCTCGGCGTCTTTTGCATGCGCAGACCGAAGGCGATGTTGTCGCGCACGCTGAGGTGGGGAAACAGCGCGTAGCTCTGGAAAACCTGGTTCACGTTGCGCCGGTGCGGCGGCGTGCGGGTGACGTCCTCGCCCGCGATGCGAAGCGCGCCCGCGTCGGGCGTCTCGAAGCCGGACAGCATGCGCAGCAGCGTGGTTTTGCCGCAGCCGGAGGGACCGAGCAGGGTGATGAACTCGCCGGCGCGGACGGACAGGCTGACGTCGTCGACCGCGGCGAAGGCGCCGAAGCGCTTGGTGACTCGTTCGATCTCGATCATGAGTTGGAGGCGGCCGGGGCGGCGGCGGGGCGCGCGCGGCCGCCGCGCCATTGCAGCAGCGCGTAGCAGAGCACGAAAAGCAGGGTGAACACGACGCCGAGGGCGGCGCCGAAGGGCAGGTTGAGGGCCTTGGTGAACTGGTTGTGGATGACGTTGCCGATCATCGAGACCCGGGCGCCGCCCATGAGGTCGGTGACGGCGAACATGCCCAGCGCGGGCATGAAAACGAGGAGCATGCCGGCCGCGATGCCGGGCCAGGTGAGCGGCACGATGACCTCGCGGAAGACGCGCAGCGGCCCGGCGCCGAGATCGTGGGCCGCCTCCACGAGCGAGCCGTCGAGCTTCTCGGCGCTGGCGTAGACCGGCAGGATCATGAACGGCAGGTAGGCGTAGACCAGGCCGATGACGACCGCGGTCGGGGTGTAGAGCAGCGCGAGCGGCTCGGGGAAGATGCGCGGCACCGCGCCCGAGGCCTGGAGCAGGCCGTTGAGCAGGCCCTCGCTCTTCAGGATGGCGATCCACGCGTAGGTGCGGATGAGAAAACTCGTCCAGAACGGGATCATCACCAGCAGGATCAGGCGCTCGCGCCAGACCGGCGGACGGCGGGCGATGAACCACGCCGCCGGGTAGCCGATCAGGACGCAGAGCACGGTGGTGAGGGCCGCGTAACCGACCGAGCGGGCGAGGATTTTCAGGTAGATCGGGTCGAAGACGCGCGCGTAGTTGTCCCAGGAAAATCCGAACTCCACCGCGCCCAGCGCGCCGCGCGAGGCGAAGCTGTATGCGAGCAGCACGAAGGCCGGCGCGACCACGAAGAGCGCCAGCCAGGCGAGCATGGGCGCGAGCAGCAGCCAGCCACGCAAGCGCGGCGCGCGAGCGTGGGGATTTTCGGGAAAACTGCCGGGCAGGCCCTGCACGGAGGTGGCGACGCGCGTAGCCCGGCCTCAGCGGGCGTTCTTCAAGTCGGTGATGAGCTCGTCGATCTTGGCCGCGGCGGCGTCGCCGAGATCGCGGAAGGTGTCGAGCTTGCGGTCGACCTTCGGGTAGCTGGCGGGGTTGGCGAGTTGATCGGCGGAGAGGAGCTTGCGGGCCGCGCCGTTGGGGTTGGTGTAGGGAAAGTCGTCGGAGATGAGTTTGCTGACCTCGGGACGCAGGATGTAGTCGATGAAGAGGTGGGCGTTCTCGACGTTCTTCGCGCGCTTCGGGATGCCGAGGAGGTCGACGAACATGTGCGCGCCCTCGGCGGGCAGGACGTATTGGAACTTCTTGTCCTCTTTCCAGAGCAGGGCGGCCTCGCCGCCCCAGACGAGACCGAGGTCGACGTCGCCGTTGAGCAGGGCGGTCTTGGGGCTGTCGGAGTCGAAAAGTTTCACCCGCTTGAACCAGGTCGCGAGGACGGGCTTCACCGCGGCGAGGTTCTCGTCGCTGAAGTCGTTGAGGTTCTTGCCGAGGGTGTAGAGCGCGGCGGTGGCGAGTTCACGGCCGTCGTCGAGCACCACGATGCGGCCGGCGTGTTTCTCGGCGAAGAGATCGGCGTAGCCGAGCACGGGGTCTTTCACGCGCTCGGTGTTCACCACGATGCCGACGGTGCCGACCATGTAGGGCACGGTGTAGCGCTGCTCGGGATCGTGGGGCATGCCGAGGTATTCGGGGAGGAGGTTGCCGTAGTTGGTGAGTTTTTCGCGCTGAATGGGCACGAGCAGGTCGTTCTTGATCATGGCCTCGGCCACGTAGTCGGGCGGCTGGATGAGGTCGTAACGTGCGCCGCCGGCCTGGAGCTTGGCCAGCATCTCCTCGCCGGAGGCGTAGGTCTCGTAGTTGACCTTGATGCCGGTCTCCTCGGTGAAGCCGTCGAGCACGGCCTGCGGAACGTATTCCGACCAGGCGAAGAGGTTGAGCTCGCCCTTCTTTTTCTTGGGCGCGGCGAAAGCCGTCGTCGCGCACAGCGCGGCGAGACCGAGGAGGATGAGGTGGCGCAGTTTTTTCATGACGGGAAAAGGGGGCTCAGCGGTTGGCGAGGCGACGCAGGTGCTCGCTGAAAAGCACGAAGGCGACGGTGGTGACGATGAAGAGCGCCGACAGGGCGTTGATCATCGGGTTGAGGCCGACCTTGGCCATGCCGAAGACCTGCATGGGCAGCGTGCGGGCGTCGGGCGAGGCGGTGAAAAGGCTGATGATGAGCTCGTCCATCGAGAGCGTGAAGGCCATCAGGCCGCCCGAGAGGATGGCCGGCCGCAGGCAGGGCACGATCACCAGCCAAAAAGCCCGCAGCGGGGTGGCCCCGAGATCGAGCGCGGCCTCCTCCAGCGAGGGATCGAGCCCTTGCAGGCGCGCCTGCACCGCAACCAGAACGAAGGGAAAACAAAACGTGGTGTGCGCGATGATCACGGTGGAGTGGCCGAGCTCGATCCCCGCCACCGCGAAAAAGACCAGCAGGCTCACGCCCATGACGATCTCGGGCATGACCATAGGCACGCAGACCAGCGACTGAAGGCCCCGCGCCCAGCGGTAGCGATAGCGGTGGAGCAACCAGGCCCCGGCGGTGCCGATGACCACGCTGAGCGCGGTGGCGGCGGCCGCGATGATAAGGCTGTTCTTGAACGTGCGCATGAGCGGCGTGTGGTCGAACAGCTCGCCATACCAGCGCAGGGTGAAACTCTCCCACACGATGTTCAGCCGCGAGGTGTTGAACGAATACACCACCAGGACGACGATGGGCAGGTAGAGGAAGGCGAACACCAGCGCGGTCCAGACGCCCAGCGCACCGTCTAAGAAGCGAATCCCGGAGAAACGCGGCCTCCGTCCCGTGCGGGGGGAGGCGGAGATGGCGGCGGCGGCTTCCGGTGTCATCAGGCGGGCGTGGTCCCGATTGCATGCCGCCGCGGCTCGGGCGCAAGCGCGGAGCCCTTTTGCGGAAAAACTTAATCCCGAGGCTTTCTTCCGCGCCGGCTCGGCCTAAAGTCGCGTCGTGCCCCGCCGCCCCTTCGCCCTCGTCACGCGAGCCGCGCTCGCCTCCGTCTTCGTCGCGCTGGCGGCGTGCGCCACCTCGCCCCGCCCCGCCCCGCCCCGGCTGACCGCGCCGGAACGCGCGCCGGGCGCGGACGCGTTTCCGCGCTGGGACGCCAAGCTGGCGGACATGGCCCTGCTCGCGGCGCAAGCCCCCACGCCATGGAGCGAATACGAGGCGGCCGACTCGCCGCTTCCCGAGTCCCTCGCCGACCAGCTCGCGCCCGCCTTCGCCAAGCTCGGTGAATTCACCCTCGCCCCGGGGGAAACCTTCGTTCTCCCCGCGATCCACGGTCCCGAGACGCCGTTTCCGCATCACCAGCCGCTTCGCCACGTCGCCAGCGCGCGCACCCTGCGCATCCGCCTGGCCCTCGCGGCCGGCGACCAGGCGACCGCGCTCCGTCTCGCCCGGGAAAATCTTGCCCAGGCCCGCGTGACGATGCTCGCCCAAGAGGGCATGCTGCCCCTCATCCACGCGACCGGCGTGTGGCAATGCGCGCTCGACGGCGTCCACGCCCTCGCCCGCTCGCCCGCGCTCTCGCCGGACGACGCGCGCGCGCTGCTCGACGAACTCCAGGCCGACGCCACACTCGCCCAGGTCGCCCTCGACCGGGCGCTGCGCGGCGAGTATTTTCACGTCTACAAGGTCATCGTGGAACGCATGCCGGCGACGGACGACCCCGACCTCGCCCTCTCCTCCGTGGCCAGCCTGGGCATGGCCCCGCCGGAACCCCTGGAACACGGTGAAGTCGGACTCGGGTTGACCACGCACCCGTTGCTCGATCCCGCCGCGACGCTCGACGCCTACCAGGCCGACCTCGCGCCCTACCTCTCCGCGCTGGCCCTATCGTCCCGATTCCCGCGCGAGCTGTATCCCCGCACCACCGCGGCCATGCTCGGCGCCTACCGCAAGGAGCTCGGCGCGTTCTACGATTACGCCGGAGGCGAGGGCCCGGTCACGCTGGAGTTCGCCCTGCGCGCCCGCGCCGCGCTGGAAGCCACGCCCAACCCGGTGGGCAAACTGCTCGCCGTCTACCTGACGCCGCAGTGGGAAATGTTCATCGTCTCGACCCTGCGGCGCGAGGCCCAGCGCTCCGCGCTCGCCGGCCTGCTCGCCTGGCGCGTCCACGGCCGTCCGGCGCCCTGGGACGAACTCGTGGCCGCCGGCGTCCTGCCCGCCGCGCCCGCCGATCCTTTTTCCGATGGCCCGCTGCGTTGCGACACCGGTGAAAACGCTCGCGTGTGGAGCATTCATTTCGACGGCGTCGACAACGGCGGCGAACCCGTCGAGGGCAACACCGGCATCCCGCCCGACCTGGTCTGGCTCCGCTAGCGAAGCCGTGCGCTGCTTTTATCATCGCGACTACTTCTTCCCCCTCCCGGAGAGCCATCCCTTCCCGATGGACAAGTTCTGGCGCGCGGAAGCGATGATCCGCGCCGCCGCGCCGCCGGGGCTCCGCATTCTCGACGCCGAACCCGCCGCATGGGAGGAACTCGCCCGCGTCCACACGGAGGACTACCTGGAAAAAATCCGCTCCGCCCGGCTGGGCTCCGCCGAGGCGCTCAAGCTAGGCCTGCCCGCCGGCGAGGCCCTGCTGGAGCGCTCCCGCCTCGAAACCGGCGGCACCCTGCTCGCCGCCGAGGCCGCGCTGACGGACGGGCTCGCCGCCAATCTCGCCGGCGGCACCCACCACGCCCACGCCGACCGCGGCCTCGGCTACTGCGTGCTCAACGACGTCGCCGTATCCATCCGCTCCCTACACGCCCGGCGGCCGGACCTGCGCGTCCTCGTCCTCGACACCGACGCCCACCACGGCGACGGCACCGCCGCGCTCTTCGCCGCCGACGCGCGGGTGTTCACCTACTCGATCCACGTCGGACGCAACTATCCGTCGGTGAAGCCGCCCGGCTCGCTAGACGTTCCCCTGCCCCGCTGGGCCCGCGGCGTCGACTACCTCGAGCAACTCGAGGCCACGCTTCCGCCCGCGCTGGAGGAACACCGCCCCGATCTGGTTTTCTGGCTCAGCGGCGCGGACCCGCACGAGCACGACCGCTTCGGGCAACTGCGCCTGACCGACGCCGACATGGCCGCGCGCGACGCCTTCGTGCTCGGGGAGACGGCCCGCCGCCGCGGCCTGCCCGTCGTCGTGCTCTACGGCGGCGGCTACAACCGCGACCGCGAACACACCGCGCGCCTCCACGCCCGCACGGTGCTGGCCGCGGCCGGCCACGCCTAGACGGCGCGACCGCGGATCAAAGCAGCTGCAAAAACTCCGCCGGCGTGGGCGCGGTGGCGACGAACTTCACCACCCGGCCGCCATGCTCGTAGTCGAAGCGCGTCTCGTGCGAGTGCAGGCACAGGCGCTTGATTCCGGTGGCCTTGGCCAGGGCGCGGTTGGCCCCGAAATCGCCGTAGGTCGCGTCGCCCACGATGGGCAGGCGACGGTGCGCGCACTGCACGCGAAGCTGGTGGCTGCGGCCGGTGCGCGGGGTCAGCTCGATGAGCGCGACCGGCAGGGCCGGGTCGCGCCGCTGCTTCAGCACGCGGACCTCGGACTCGCTCGGGATGCCGTCGCCGGCCTTCGTGCGCACCTGCCCGCCGCGTTTCTCGATCGCGAGCCGGTCCTTCCACACCGCGGTCGGGTGCGAGGGTTTCCCGAAGACGAGCGCGTGGTAGACCTTGCGGATGTGTTTCTCGCGAAACAGCGCGCGGATGCGGCGCGCCAGCTCGGTGTCGTCGAACACGCCGAGAATCACGCCCGAGGTGTGGGAATCCAGCCGGTTGAGCAGCCAGAGGTTGCGCGACTTGCCGGCGGCGTCGATCCAGCGGAAGAACTCGCCCTCGATCGAGTAGTCGCAGGTCAGCAGCGCGCGGGGCTGCTCGCTGCGCATGTTGGGATGCGAGAGCACGCCGGCCGGCTTGTCGAAGGCCATGAGCCCGCCGGGGGCGCGCGCGACGACCGTCACGCCGTCGTGCAGGGGCAATTCGATTTCGGGGGCGGATTCGCTCATTGGTAGAAAAAGGTGAAGGTCAGCTCCTGCTCGCGGCCGAGCACGGCGATCATGTCCTCGGTCCAGTCGCCGTAGGGCGCGCGCTCGGTGATGGCGCTCACGCACAGCCGGCGCGCCAGCTCGCCGCCGCTGCCGTCGACGCGCACGACTTCGAAGATCTCGCCCTTGGCGTCGATCCGGAACACCACGCGCACGGTCGCGCCCGCGGTCGGATAAAACGAGCTGCGCAGGATAAGCCGCTCCCACTGCGCCTGCACCGCGTCGATCAGCCGCTGGAGATACTCGCCGTAGGCGCTCCACTTCGCGTTGTAGGCCACGGCGCCGATGTTTTTGGAGCCGAACTCGTTTTTGATCGTCGGCGTCTGGCGCGCGTTGACCGTGGCGGCGGAGAGCCGGGGGCGCTCCTGCGGACGGTTGCGGTCGATGCGCGGCGTGCCGGAAAAATACCCGCCGGTCGCGGCCTTGCCGGTCGCCACGCCCTCGCGCGCCTCGGGCCCCGTCTCCGCGCCGGGCACGGGAGGCAGGCGCGTGACGGTGGTCCCCGCGCCGCCGTCGGCCTTGCCCAGGAGTTGTTCGCCCCCGGCCGGGGCGTTCACCGCCCGCGCGGCGGGCTGCTCGGCGGGCCGGTCCGCGGCCTCGCGCGCCTCCTCGGGTCGCTCGAAGGCGCGGGACAAAATCTCGGCCGCGCTCGGCGTGGCGGGCTCGGTGGCGACGCCGCTCACGATCGCGGTGGCGTTTTTGTCGCCCTCGCCGTCGACCTTGGGCGTGTCGCTCCGGCCGTCGGGCGTGGGCACGGGCTGCGCGACCTGCTGGTTTTGCGCGCCCACCAGCGGCGTCTCGTCGGGGACGTTCTCCGGCGCGGCGGGGTTCACCTCCACGAAGCGGGGCGGCTGCGTCGCGGGGGGCGCGACCGGCCGGAAAAGCTCCGGCGTGAGCTCGATTTCAAAAACGCGGTCGGTCGCGGACGCGGAGGCGACGTGGTCGACCTCCAGCAGATCTCGCGGCATGAGCCACAGCGCGATCAGCAACGCCGCGTGCGCGAGCGCCGTGCCGGCCAGCCCCGCCTTCCAGGCCGGCCGACGCTCGGCCAGCGCGCGCGCGGACCGACCCTCCGCGCGGGGCGGACGGACGGAATCAGGCTGGGCAAGGACGACGGACATGGCGGAAAAAGACGTGCAATCAGCGCAGGATGCCTTGGCGGGTCAAAAGTTCTCTCACCTCGTCCACCGGCAGACCGATGATGTTGCTCAACGAGCCCCGGTGCGCCGCCACAATCCGCTCGCCGTGCTCCTGGATCGCGTAAGCGCCCGCCTTGTCGAGCACGTGCACGAGCCGCAGATACTCCTCGATGTCCGCGTCCGAGAGCCGTCGAAACTCCACCTCGCTGGCCACGCCCCGGTCGATCCGCACGCCCCGCTGCGCGTGCCGCAACGCCACGCCGGTGAACACCGTGTGCGAGCGCCCGCTCAGCCGGCGCAGCATGGCCCGGGCCTCGTCGAGGTCGGCGGGTTTGTTGAGCGCGTGCCCGTCGATGAACACCGTGGTGTCCGCCCCGAGCACCCAGGCCCGGGGGTGCAACGCGGCCACCGCCTCGGCCTTGAGGGCGGAGTTGCGCGCGACCATCACCCGCGGATCCAGCGTCGGCTCCTCGTGCTCGGTCACGTTGGCCACCACCACCTCGAAACGCACCCCGAGCGCGCCGAGCAACTCGCGGCGGCGCGGCGAGGCGGACGCGAGAATAAGCGGATCGGAGACGGAAACGGAGGCGGAATCGGACATGACTCGAAGGAGGCTTGCGAGTTGTCAGACGCAGGACGAGAGCCAACCTTCCTCCTTTCACCTTCCGGCTCTCCGCTCCTCGCTCCCTGCTCCCCGCTCCAATGCGCATCGGTCTTGCCCAGCTCAACCCGACCGTCGGCGATCTCGCCGGCAACCTTCGCCGCCTCCTCTCCGCCTACCACGAACTCGTGGCCGCCGGCGCCGAGCTGGTGGTCACGCCGGAGCTTGCCGTGTGCGGCTACCCGCCCCGCGACCTGTTGCTGCGCAGCCGCTTCGTGCAGGACGTGGAAAACGCCACCGCCGAGCTCGCCGCCGCCACCGGCGCCGTGCCGCTCCTCGTCGGCACCGTCGTCGGCAACCCGCAGGAGCAGGGCCGCCGCGCCTTCAACGCCGCCGCCTTCTGCCACCATGGCCGCGTGCAGCAGATCGCGAAAAAGTGCCTCCTGCCCACCTACGACGTCTTTGACGAGGACCGCTACTTCGAGCCCGCCCCCGCGCCGTCTATCATCGTCCACGCCGGCAAACGCATCGGCGTCACGATCTGCGAGGACATCTGGGCCAACGAATCCCCCGGCGACACCCGCCTGCACCGCTTCGATCCCGTCGCCCACCTCAAGGCCGAGGGCGTCGACCTGCTGGTCAATCTTTCCGCCAGCCCGTGGTATGACGGCAAGGCCGGCCTGCGCGAACGCATCGTAACCGACCTGGCCCGCGACCTCGCCGCGCCCGTCGTCTACTGCAACGCCATCGGCGGAAACGACGAACTGATCTTCGACGGCCGTTCCGTCGTCGTGTCGGCCAAAGGCGAAATCACCGCGCGCCTCGCCGCCTTCGCAGAGGAAAAACGCGTGGTCGACCTCGCGCTTTCGTCGGCTCACGGCCCCGCTTCCGGTTCCCCGCTCCCCGCTCCCCGCTCTCCGCTTCAGGACATCCACGCCGCGCTCGTCCTCGGCCTGCGCGACTACGCCCACAAGAGCGGTTTCACCCGCGCCCTCATCGCGCTCTCCGGCGGCATCGACTCCGCCCTCGTCGCCGAGCTGGCCGTGGCCGCCTTCGGCCCGGACAACGTCATCGGCGTCTCGCTGCCTTCCGCAATCTCCAGCGAGCACTCGAAGGACGACGCCCGCATTCTCGCGCAAAACCTCGGCATCCGTTTCGAGACCATCGCCATCGCCGACACCGTGGCCGCCGCCGAACGCGCGCTCGGTCCCGTCTTCGCCGGCCGCGCCCCCGACGTCACCGAGGAGAACCTCCAGGCCCGCACCCGCGGTGTGCTGATGATGGCGCTCTCGAACAAGTTTGGCGCGCTTCTGCTCACCACCGGCAACAAGAGCGAAGTCGCCGTCGGCTACTGCACGCTCTACGGCGACATGTGCGGCGGCCTCGCCGTGATCAGCGACCTCTTCAAGACACAAGTCTATGCCCTCTGCCGCTGGATCAACGAGCAGGCCGGGCGCGACGTCATCCCGCGCAACACGATCGAGAAACCGCCGAGCGCCGAGCTACGCCCCGGCCAGGTCGACCAGGACAGCCTCCCACCCTACGACGTGTTGGACGCGCTGCTGCTCGGCTACATCGAGGAGGGCCTGAGCCGCGCCGAGCTGGTGGCCAAGGGTTTCCCCGAGCCGATGGTCCGCGACATCTGCCGCAAGGTGGACCTCAACGAATACAAACGAAAGCAGGCCGCCCCCGGCCTGAAGATCACCCCCCTCGCCTTCGGCGTCGGCCGCCGCATCCCCATCGTCCAAAAATACGTGGGGTGATGTGAAACCGCTAAATTTCGCTAAAGCTCGCTAAATCAGAATAGGTTCGAGGGCTTGCTCTTAGCGTTCTTTAGCGAGCTTTAGCGGTTCCCTCCTCTTCTATCCATGAAACCAAATGCCGACCAGCCCTTAGCCCAGCTAGGCTACGATCTCATCGGCGCGGCGATGGAGGTTTACAACGAACTGGGCGGCGGCCTTTCCGAGGAGATCTACCAGGAAGCCTTCGAACGTGAGCTGACGGATCGTGGCTTCTCCTTCGTCGCCCAAGACGAACTCGCCGTTTTCTACAAAGGCCAGCCGCTGCAGAAGCGCCTCCGCCCGGATCTCATCGTGGAAAACGAGCTTATCGTCGAACTGAAGGCGGTGTCCGCGCTGGCCGACGAGCATCGCGCCCAAATTTTGAATTATCTCCGCGTTACTCGCAAACCTGTCGGTTACCTCATCAACTTCGCCGCCTTCCCCAACGTCGAATGGCAACGTCTCGTAAACACTCGGCAGAAGTTCTGATTTAGCGTCCTTTAGCGCCTTTTAGCGGTTAACCATGTCTTCCCCCGTCTCCTCCGACCTTTTCTCCCGCGCCCAGCGGCTTATTCCCGGCGGCGTGAACTCGCCCGTTCGCGCTTTCCGTTCCGTCGGCGGCGCGCCGTTTTTCACCCGCTCCGCCCAGGGCGCCACGCTCACCACCGCCGACGGACGCGAACTCGTCGACTTCGTTTGCACCTGGGGCCCCGCCATCCACGGGCATAACCACCCGCGCATTCGCGCCGCCATCGCCGACGCCCTCGAGCGCGGCACCTCCTTCGGCACGCCTAATCCCTACGAGGTCGAGATGGCCGAGCTCATCGTCACCTTCTTCCCGTCGATCCAGAAGGTCCGCATGTGCTCCAGCGGCACCGAGGCCACCATGTCCGCCATCCGCCTCGCCCGCGGCTTCACCGGACGCGACAAGATCATCAAGTTCGCCGGCTGCTACCACGGCCACTCCGACTCCCTGCTCGTCGCCGCCGGCTCCGGCGCCC
>JAIXVY010000268.1 GCA_027482505.1 Opitutaceae bacterium
GCGGCGGCCTGTCTCTCGGCTTTTTGCGTGGCGGCGCGCTCCTTCATTTTTTCCGCGTGTTTCTCAGTGCGCTCTCGCAGCCACTCGAGTTTTACGGCGGCCTTTTCCTCTTCGCTGAGTTTGCCGTCTTTATTGGCGTCGTATTTTTCCAACATCTCGGAGCGTCTGGCCTTCTCCTTTTCGCGACGGGCGGCCTTGTCGGCCTCCCACTTGGCTTTCTCCTCGTCGCCAAGCTTTCCGTCCTTGTTCCGATCATAGCGCTGAAGGACGGACGCCGGCACATCGGATTTGGCCTTGCCTGGCTCCTCTGCGTGAAGAACGCCGGCGCAGGCGGAAAGGCAGGAGAGCAAAACAAAACGAACGACAGGGGCAGCGGAGGTCATGGTATCACCAAGGGGTTTAGCAGGGGAAGATTTGGAAGAATTTTAGCGGGGTCGCACCACCAAACGTTGGCGCGAAGCCGCGGGAAGCCAGTCCTTGGCGAACCGCGCCAATCTCGGGATCGTCACGGCGGCGAGCCGGGCGTCGGTCTCCTCGAGAGTCTCAAGCCGCAGCCCAAGCAAGGTGCGCACCGCCGCCTCGGCGGCGCGCGCCGCGTTGGTTTGCAAACGCATGCGGCGCGAGGCCTGCAAGCGGGTTACCGCGCGGGAGAGTTCGTCCGCGCCGATGTCGCCCGCCGCAAGCCGAGCCAGCTCGGCGTCAAATTCGGACAGCACCTCGGACTCCTTGCCCGGCTGAGTGCCGGCATAAAGGTAGAACATGCCGTCATCCACGCCCGCCACGCGGCTGGCGCTCACGAAGTAGGCGAGGCCCTTTTCCTCGCGCACGCGCTCGAAGAGGCGCGCGGCCATGCCGCTAAGTATCTCATGCAAAACTGTGCAGACGGTGTCGTCGCCCGAGAGAACGCCAGGACCGGGGAAGGCGTCGAACACCAGCGCCTGCTGGCACTCGCGAACCTGCGCGTGCTCGGCGGCGGACGCAGGCGAGTGCCGCGCCGGACGCGCCGGAGCGCGTCCCCGCGGCAACTTTGACAGCCAGCGGGAAAGCGCGGGCACGAGTTTCTTTTCGTCGAAGTCGCCGGCGACCGCGACCGCTACGTTGCCGCCCACGGCAAGCTTCCTCCAGAGCGCGCGCAGGTCGCCGGGCACGAGGGCTTTCACGCCCTCGGAATTCCCATGCGCGTCGAGCGCGAGCGGATGGCGGCCAAAAAACTTTTCGCGAGCGAGACGGTGCCCGGCGCTGACGACGTCGTCCTCGTCCTGCTGCAGATGAGCGAGCTCGGCATCCCGCTCCACCTCGAAAGTGCGGGCGGCGAAGGCGGGCGCGAGCACTGCATCGCGCAGCAGCTCGACGGCCAGCGCGGCGTCGCCGGGCAACACCTCGACGGCGAGGCCGACAGTGTTGTTGCCCGACAGAGGGGAGAAGCTGCCGCCCACCGCCTCGATGGCGGAGGCGACCGCGGCGGCGTCGCGCTTGCCGGCGTCCTTGGTGAGCATGGTGGCGAGCAGAGCGGTCGCGCCGCGCTTGCCCGCCGGCTCGTGCAGGGGTCCGCCTTCGCAGACCAGGTGGACATGCAGGTTGGGCTGCCGCTGATCGCGCCGCAGCAGGAGCCGCGCGCCGTTGGGCAGGGTGCGCAAGGTCCATTCGGCGGCGGGCGCACGCTTCGCCGCCGTCGCGGCCGCGGTCGCCGCTGCCTTAGGGCGCGGATCGAGGGAAACGACGTTTTCCCGCCCGGCGCAAAGATGCTCGCGCAGCACGCGGCGAAGGTCGGCGGGCGTGGCGGAGGCGACGCGGGCGAACCACGCGCGGCTGAAATTCAAATCGCCCGCGACGACCTCGGCGGAGCCGAGGCGCGAGGCGCGGCGGGAGACGGTCTTGCGTCCGCCTATCTCGCCCACGACGAGCTGGCGGACGGCACGCTTCAACTGGGCGGAGGTGAAGCCCCGCGCGGCCAGCTTGGCGAGCTCGCGGCGCACGGCGCGCTCGGCGGCGTCGCGCTTGCCGGGGTCGGCGCTGAAAAAGATGGCGAACAAACCCGCATCGCCAGGCGACCAATGGTGGGCATCGACGGCGTGGACCAACCTCTGCTTTTCGCGGAGCTCGCGCCAGAGCGGCGAGCTGTCGCCGTAACCGACGACCACCGCCAGCAGATCAAGCAAGGGCGCGTCGGGATGGGTGAGCGCGACGGAAGGCCAGGCGATGGCGCCGCGCGTGAGCTCGACGTCGGCGGTCTCGCGATGAAGCCTCGGCGCGAGTTGAGCGGCCTCGGCGGGCTGGAAAACAGGCGCGAGACGCCGGCGCGGCGCGGCGCCGAAATGTTTTTCGACCGCCAGGCGGGCCACCTCGCCGGAGACGTCTCCGGCGATGACCACCACGAGATTGTTGGGCGCGTAGCGCTCGCGGTAGTAGGCGAGGAGCTCGTCGCGCGTGACGGCGGAAAACACGTCGCGGTGGCCGATCACCGGCTCGCGCAAAGGATGGGTCTTGAAGACCGTGCGGGCCAAGGCGTCCCAATGGCGTCGATCATGGTCGTCGTCGCCCATCGCGATCTCGCGCAGGATGACGTCGCGCTCGCGGGCCACCTCGTCGGCGGGCAAGGTGCTGCGCAGCACCATGTCGGCCAGCAAGTCGACCGCGACCTCCAGATGAGGAGCGGGCAGATCGATGTAATAGACGGTGCGGTCGTAGGTGGTGTAGGCGTTGATCTGGCCACCGTGCGCCTGCACGGTGGCGGAGATTTCGCGTCCGGCGCGTCGTTCCGTGCCCTTGAAGAGAAGGTGCTCCAGATAGTGGGAAAGACCGGCGCCGAGGAGCGCCCCTTCGTGCTGGCTGCCGGTTTTGACCCATACCTGAACCGACACAACCGGCGCGGCGTCATCCGGCTGCACGAGCAGCACGAGACCATTTTCCAGCTCGGTGCGCTGAACCGGCTGGGCCCAAAGGCGTTCAAGGAGTCGACGGTCGGCGGGAGCGAGCAAAGAAGACATTCTGGCTCACGCTGGACGAGCCGCAGAGAATGTCCAACGACCAAAGCCGGAGCCGAGCAAAGACGCGCTAAAGCAACCCCTGCGTCTCCTAGTCTGCCTCAGCGAAGCTAGGCAAAGGACGTCGACGCTCGCGCGGCCGGAAAGGGGCTTCGAACGCGGCCTCGAATGTGTAAACATCAGCGAAATCCTCGCGCCTGTCCGAATCGGTTTTGCTGAAGACGTTATACTCTATCAGATTGTAAACCACGTCGCCGAAATGAATGGTCTCGTGCAAGCCCCAGGCATTCAGCACGGTCTTGGCGAGCGGGCCATATTGCTCAAGGGCGTAGTCTCGCAAACCTTCGGCAAGCTCGCGACCGGTCACATGACGTGAGACGCGCGCCCTGGCGGCGTCGCGCTTTTTCAATTCGCGAACCGCGTGCTCCAAACCGTCGCGCACAAACGTGTAGGCCTGCCGCTCGAAGCGGGAATCCTCTTTTCGAATAAGGGCGATGATCTCGTTGACGTCCAAATCGGGCATCGGTGCGGCCAATGGAAACACGCCCGGCCGGGGGCGCAACCCCTCTTGCCGATTGGCCGCGATGTATCCCGAGCGCGCGCTTATGCGACCGAACCGCAAAAGCCTCCCTTCAGCAGGGGAAATCGCAGCTTAGGAGAAGATTACCCGGCCCGCCCGAAAACATTACAGCCTTGTAATACTAATTTATATACATGCTCAAAAAGGGGCCGAAAACAGCGAAAATAAAAATCACATACCCATGATCTAAATTTGTTTATGCGATTAATGGACCTATTCGCACACTAGGCCTACTCCTCACGTAATAATACCCACCATAACGAATATTTTACCATTTGTGTTTCTCACGCAATGAAAACAGTTTTCACGTAACTTTTCTTCGCAGCAACTCCATGATCGCCTCAACTCAGACCAATCACCCGCTACACTCCGGCGGCGAAACGACCGATCCGCATTCGCGGGTCGAAAAGGCCTGCGCTCGTCTCCGTGAAGCGGGTCTCCGCATCACCCAACCGCGTATCGCGATCCTCAGCGTGCTCATCGCTCGCGGTCAACCGATGAGCATCGAGCAAATCCATGGCGAACTTCGCACTCGCTCATGCGACTTGGTCACGGTCTATCGCTGCCTGGCCGCATTTGAGGAAATCGGTTTGGTGCGCCGTTCGTTTTTCCACAACGGCACGAGCCTTTATCAGCTCAGCGATCACAAGGAGGCGGCCTACCATATCGTCACGAAAGACACGCATGAAGTGAGCGCCTTGGATGCCGCCATCAGCGCTCGTCTTGCGATTGCGATCAAAGAGGTCGAGGAACAGCTCAAGGCCGAAGGCTACACCGAAGTGAGCCACCTCTTGGAGTTCTTCGCGAAGCCTCCGGGCGCAGCCGTGGAGCAACGCGCCCGAGCGGGCCAGGCCAAGGTTCCGGCGGTCTGATCACGCCAGAAGGTATTTCATCAAAAAGCCGCCCGGCTCACCGGGCGGCTTTTTTGTTTTTTCATGCGCCGAAGAAACACGGCGCCAGACGTTCACAGGGAGGCGTATCCGGCATAAGCAGCCTCGGCGGCGTCCCAGTTGAGGACACGCCAAAACGCCTGCACGTAGTCGGCGCGCCGGTTCTGATACGAGAGGTAGTAGGCATGCTCCCAGACATCGAGGCCGATAAGAGGCTGCGCGCCCTGCATGAGAGGCGAGTCCTGATTGGGAGTGGAAATCACGCGCAGCGCTCCATTCTGCCATACGAGCCATGCCCAGCCGCTGCCAAAGCGAGAGGCCGCGGCCTGCGCGAATTCCTTTTTGAATGCGTCCACGGAGCCAAAGGTCTTGGCGATCGCCGCCTGCAGCGGGCCGGGGCGGTATTCGGCGGGCGCCGCCAGGAGCGTCCAGAAAAAGGCGTGGTTCAGATGACCGCCCAACTGATTGCGCAACGTGGAGCGCAGCGGCTCGTCGAACGCGTCCAGGCGACTCAGCAACTGTTCGCCGGTGAGCTCACGAAGATCGGGCCTCGCCTCCAGCGCCTTGTTGGCCGCGTTGATGTAGGCCTGATGATGCTTCGTGTGATGGATCTCCATCGTGCGCGCGTCCAGGTGCGGTTCGAGCGCGTCGTAGGCGAAGGGCAAGGGAGGCAGCGTGAACGGCTGCGTGTCCACTCCGGGCATGCCCGGGGAGGCAGCCGTGCCCGTCGTTGCCTGGGCCGCCCGACCAATGCCCGAAAACCCCAGGAAAGCCGCTCCGACACCGAGGGTTTTCAGGGCTAACCGGCGATTCATGGCCGAAGATTGGAAAAGGTGCATGGGGTTAAAAACAAACAGTCCTGTCCTTGAGGCAAACGAAGTGTGTCTGAACCTATGCGTTAAACCGAGGACTCCGGGGTGTCGTTCACCTGAATAACTACAGGAAGAAGATGCGCTTGCCGCCGAATTTTGGCGGTGCGCGCTAATCTTTCTTCACCGGAATTTTCACCGGGAAAAGACAACCGCACCCCTTGCCGCAGCAGTCTTTGCGACGGATGGCCACGTGACGACGACCGAACCACAAAATCGCGGCGATCAACAAAACCGGGATGAGCAGGAAATACCACCACATGGGTTGGGACAAAAAGAGCGGCGTCCAGATTGGCAACCTGCCGGATGAAAGATTCCGCATCCCTCGTGGGTTGGGCCACAGGGCCCGACGATTTTCCCGCCAACTCGATGTTAGCGATGCCTTGGCACACATAAACTCCACCTGATCACGGCCGCCAAACGAGGGCCGCTGACCAGGCGAAGCTGCATCAACCAGAAACCATCGATTGCCCGTGGTTATTATACGCCTCCGAAAGCGAGCCGGGCCAACCGCAAAGAGAGCTCAGCAGTTGCCTGGCTGGCCATAGTAGGCGCCGGGGCCGTGCTTGCGCTTGAAATGCTTGTCGCGGAGCGAGGACTCGATGACCGGAAGCTGCGGCTCGAGCTGGAGCGACATGAGGGCCATGTGCGCGATGCACTCGGTGGCCACCGCGACCTCGACGGCCTTGGCCACGTTCTTGCCCCAGGTGAAGGGGGCGTGGCGGTTGACCAGCACGGCCGGGAAATCCGCGGGATCGAGCCCACGCGACTGGAACAACTCCACGATGACATTGCCCGTCTCCCACTCGTAGGCGCCGCCGGAGATCTCGGAGGGCGTCATCTTGCGGGTCACGGGCACGTTGCCGTAAAAATAGTCCGCGTGGGTGGTGCCGAAAATCGGAATCTCGCGACCGGCCTGAGCGAAGGCGGTGGCGTGCGAGGAGTGGGTATGCACGACGCCGCCGATGTCCTTGAACGCGAGAAACAGCCGGCGATGGGTGGGCGTGTCGGACGACGGGCGCAACGAGCCCTCGACCTGTTTGCCGTCGAGGTCGATGAGGACCATGTCGGAAGGCTTGAGATCGGCGTAGGCGACGCCCGAGGGCTTGATGGCAAAGATGCCCTTCGCGCGGTCGATGGCGGAGGCGTTGCCGAAGGTCAGGTTGATCAAACCGTGTTTCGGCAGGGCGACGTTGGCTTCGTAGGCTTCGCGTTTGAGTTCTTCGAGCATGGGAATGGTGGAGGAAAAAGACTTGGGCGACCGGCGTCAGGCGCGGCGCTTGAAACGGTCCAGCATCACCGCGCCGAGCAAGATGAGACCGCGCGCGACGTATTGATAGAAAGGCGGGATGTTGAGGAGATTCATGGCGTTTTGCACCAGGCCCATGATGAGCACGCCGGCCACGACCGCCCCGATGCGGGCCACGCCGCCGCTGAGCGAGACGCCGCCGAGCACGCAGGCGGAAATCACCTCGAGTTCCAACCCCTGGGAGGTGTTGGGCTGGCCGCTGGTCATGCGCGCGGCAAGCACCAGGCCGGCGAAGGCGGCCACCAAACCTTGCAGGGTGAAGATCACGACCTTGATGCGCGTGACCGGCACGCCGGCGAGATGCGCCGCCTCCTTGTTGCCGCCGATGGCGAGGGCGTTTCGGCCGAAAATGGTGAGGTTGAGCAGCACGCCGAAAATCGCGAAGCAGCCGATCGTCAGCCAGACCGGCGTGGGCACGCCGAGAAGGGCGCTGTTGCCGAAGGCGAAGAACGAATCGGTGCGGATGCCGACCGCGCGCCCGTCCGAAGCGATGAACCCCAGGCCGCGCACGATCTGCATCGAAGCGAGCGTGGTGATGAGGGCGTTGATGCCGACGCGCGCCACCAGCACGCCGTTCACAAAGCCGACCAGCGCGCCCGAACCCAGCGCGGCGGCGACGCCGAGCGCGACGTTGCCGGTGGCATTCATGACCGTGGCGCCGAGCACGCCGGCGAAGGCGACGACGGAGCCGACGGAGAGGTCGAAGTCGCCCGCCGCGAGGCAGAACATCATCGTGCACGCGATCATGCCGATGGTGGAGACGGAGAGCGCGAGGCCGCGAAGATTCGCGACGGAGAAAAAGTTCTCCACGAAGATCGAGCATCCGACGAAGAGCAGGGCGAAAACCAGCAGCATGCCGGCCGAATCCCATAGACGGGAGAAAGGCGAGGCCGAGGCCGGGGCGGAGGCGGAAGCGTTGGAACTCATCGAGCGGGGAAAAGGGTTAGGCGGCCGCGGCGGAGACGGAAGAGCCGGAGGGCAACGCGGCGCGCAGGACGGCCTCGGGGGTGGCGGACTCGCGGGCGAACTCGGCGGCCACCAGGCCCTCGCGCATCACGATGACGCGGTCGGAGATGCCGAGCACCTCGGGCAGCTCGCTGGACACGATGACAACGGCGACGCCGGTCTCCGCCAGCTCGTGGATGAGCGCGTAGATCTCGCTCTTCGCGCCGATGTCGATGCCGCGCGTCGGTTCGTCGAGGACGATGACGCGCACATTTTCCGAGAGCCAGCGGGCGAGGATGGCCTTTTGCTGGTTACCGCCGGACAGGGTGCCGATGAGCGTATCGGCCGAGGCGGTGCGCACGCGCAGGCCGGCGATTTTCTCGCGGGCGTTGCGCTTCTCCCAGGTGAAATCGAGAAAGAGACCGGCGCGCAGGCGCGAGCGGCGCGCGCTCAGGTTGATGTTCTCCGCCACGGATCGGATGGCGACGATGCCCTCCTTTTTCCGATCCTCGGGGCAGAAAACCAGGCCGGCGCGAATCGCGGCGCGGGGCGAGCCGGAGGCCAGGCGCGCGCCGTGGATCTTCACCTCTCCGGCGCTCGGCTCGACCGCGCCGCAAACCAGGCGCATGAGCTCGCTGCGCCCGGCGCCGACGAGGCCGAAAAAACCGAGCACCTCGCCGCGCTTGACGGAAAACGAAACCGGGGCGCGCAGGCCCGGCCCGGCGAGGCCGGAGACCTCGAGCCCCTCCGGACGCTGGAGACGGGGACGGTAGTTGTAGACGTTGGTCAGCTCGCGGCCGACCATGCTCTTCACGAGCGCGTCGCGCGTGACGGCGGCGAGCGAGTCGTGGGTGACGACGTGGCGGCCGTCGCGGAGAACGGTGGCGGCGTCGCAGATCTCGTAGACCTCGTCCATGCGATGCGTCACGTAGAGGATGGCGTGTCCGCGGGCCTTGAGATCACGGATGATGGCGAAGAGGCGCGCGGTTTCCTTGGCGGAGAGGCTGCTCGTCGGCTCGTCGAAGGCGACGACGCGCGCGCCGCGTCCGAGCGCCTTGGCAATCTCGACCATCTGGCGCTGCGCGAGGGACAGACGACCAAGGCGGGTGTCGGGCGACAGGTCCTCCCCCACCAGCGCGAGCAGGCGGGCGGCCTCGGCGCGAAGCGCGGCGCGATCCAGAAGCAGGCCACGTCGAGGATAACGGCCGATGAGCAGATTCTCCGCGACCGTCATCTCGGACACGAGATGCAGCTCCTGGTAAATGACGGCCACCCCGGCCGCGATGGCCTCGGCGGTGGAGCCGAAGACGCGTTCGATCCCGTCGAGACGCACCGAGCCGGAGCTAGGCCGGTAGGCGCCGCTGAGGATCTTGAGCAGGGTGGATTTGCCGGCTCCGTTTTCCCCCATCAACGCGTGGACGCCGCCGCCGCGCACGGAGAACGACACGTCGTCGAGCGCGCGCACGCCGGGAAACTCCTTGGCGAGCGCGACAAAATCGAGCGAGGCGACGGACGCGCGGGCGGAGACGCTCATGGAAACGAACGAAGGCGGATGATGCGAGCGAAGAGGCCGGAGCCGGTCAGAGCACGCCCTCGGACTTCAAGACTTCCTCGAAGTTTTCACGGGTGATGAGACGACCGGTGGTCCAGGTCTCGAGAGGGGGCGTTTTGCCCTCCTTGACCCAGAGGTAGAGCATCTCGGCGGTGAGAAAGCCTTCCGAGGAGGCGGAAACGTAGATGGAGCCGTGGAAGCCGGTGGCGGAGGGCTTGCGCAACTCGTCGATGCAGTCGGTGCCGTTGATGCCGATGCCGATGACGTTCGCGGCGGCGTAACCCTGGCCCTCGGTGGCGCGGACGGCGCCAAGCGTGGCGGTGTCGTTCATGCCGGCGACGAGCCAGTTCTTGATGCCGGTCTTCTGGGCAAGGAGGGCGTTGGTGGCGTCGAAGCTACCCGGGATGTCGGTGGTCTTTTGCGGCGCCTTGAAGATGCGGTCGGCCGGGAACCCGGCGGCGGTGAGCGCGGAGATGATGCCGTCGGTGCGCTGGCGGGCGGTGTCGAGCTCTTCGAAGGTGACGATGCAGGCGGCGGTCTCTGCGGGATTCCAGCCGCGGCGCTTCATCTCCTCGGCGAGGGTGCGTCCGGACATCTCGCCCACTTTCGTGGCGGACATGCCGAGGTAGGGCACCTCGGTGATGAATTTGCCGTCGGCGCCCACGAAGCGGTCGTCGACGGTGACAACCTTCAGATTGGCGGCCTTGGCCTTGGCCACGATGGCGGGCCCGAGGCGAACGTCGGGCGTGCAGATGACGAAGCCCTGGGCGCCGTTGGCGGCGAGGCTGTCGATGGCGGCGAGGGTTTTCTCGCCGTCGGGCACGCCGATCTTGATGACCTCGAAGCCGTATTGGGCGCCGGCCTTGTCCGCGCCTTTCCACTCATACTGGAACCAAGGCTCCTCGGGCTGCTTCACGAGGAAGCCGAGTTTGATCTTCTTTTCGGAGGAGGAGGCGGCGGAGGAGGAATCGGAGGATTTGCTGCACGCGGCGAAACCGAGGGCCAGGGAACAGCCGAGAACGGAGGCGAGAAAGCGGAAAGGGGTCATGGATATCGGGGAAAACCAAGTTGGGGAACAAAGGAGAAAATGGGCCCCACGTGTCTGAAAACGCGCGAGGCCCATTGAAACGAGGGAGCCGCCTTAGGCGCGGATGCCCTGGGCGAGGTGGTAATAGACCTCGTTGGTGCGGAGATCCTGCTTCAACTGCGAGATGGTGGTCTCGGCGTTGATGTGCACGGTCTCGATGCCGGCGATGGTGGCGAAGTCCTCGAGCATCTCGCTCGTGACCGCGTAGCTGTAGCCGGTGTGATGGGCGCCGCCGGCGAGGATCCAGGCCTGGCAGGCGGTCTTGAAGTCGGGCTTGCACTCCCAGACGGCGCGGGCGACGGGCAGCTTGGGCAGCGCGGGCGGCTTGACCGCCTTGACCTCGTTGACGATGAGGCGGAAGCGGTTGCCCATGTCGACGAGCGAGGCGTTGAGCGCTTCTCCCGCGGGGGCGTCGAACACGAAGCGGACCGGGTCCTCCTTGCCGCCGATGCCGAGGGGATGGATCTCCACCTTGGGTTTTCCGGAGGCGATGGTCGGGCAGATCTCGAGCATGTGCGAGCCGAGGACCTGGTGGCCCTTGGGCGACATGTGGTAGGTGTAGTCCTCCATGAAGGAGGTGAGCTTGCCGCCGGCCATGACCTTCATGGCGCGAACGAGGATGGCGGTCTTCCAGTCGCCCTCGCCGCCGAAACCGTAGCCCGCGGCCATGAGGCGCTGGGTGGCCATGCCGGGAAGCTGCTTGAGGCCGTGAAGATCCTCGAAGGTGTCGGTGAAGGCCTTGGCGCCGACGGTCTCGAGGAAGGCGCTCATGCCGAGCTCGAGGCGGGCGCTGTAACGCAGCTCGTCGTGGCGCTTTCCGCCCTTCTTGAGGACGGGCGAAACGGCGTAGAGCTTCTCGTATTGGGCGACGAGATCGGTGATGGTCTTCTCGGAGATCGCGTTCACCTGCTCGACGAGGTCGCCGACGCCGTAGGTGTTGGTGGCGAAACCGAATTTCATCTCGGCGGCGACCTTGTCGCCCTCGGTGACGGCGACCTGGCGCATGTTGTCGCCAAAGCGGACGACGCGGGCGCCCTGCCAGTCGGCCCAGGCGTGGGCGGCGCGCATCCAGGCGCCGATGCGCTGCTGGACCTCGTCGTCGGACCAGTGGCCGACCACGACCTTGCGGCCGAGGCGGAGGCGGGTGTGGATAAACCCGGCCTCGCGGTCGCCGTGGGCGGCCTGGTTGAGGTTCATGAAGTCCATGTCGATCGTCGACCAGGGCAGGTCGCGATTGAACTGGGTGTGGAGGTGAAGGAAGGGCTTCTTGAGCGTGGTGAGGCCGCGGATCCACATCTTCGAGGGCGAGAAGGTGTGCATCCAGAGAACGAGGCCGGCGCAGTTGGCGTCGGAGTTGGCCTCGATGCAGACCTTGGCGATCTCGTCGGGCGTGGTGAGCAGCGCCTTGAACTTCAGGGGAAGCGGGAGGTGCTTCGATTTGGCGAGGCCGTCGACGACGGCCTGGGCGTTGGCGGCGACCTGCTTGAGCGGGCCGGGGCCATAGAGGTGCTGCGAACCGCAGACGAACCAGATTTCGGGGGTGGCGAGGTTGACGAGGGACATGGATGAGACGGGTTGGGAGAGGGCTGGGTGAAACGGGAAAAGCGCGGCTCAGGCGGATTGGGCGGCCTTGATGTCGAGGAGCTCCTTCATGACGGCGGAGAGGTCGGCGGATTTGTTGACGCCGCCGAAGCTGTCGTGGAGTTGCCGATACAGGACGTAGAGGCGCTCGTAGATCTTCTGGTTGGCGGGCTTGGGCTTGTAGGCGACGCCGGCCTTGAGACGGGTCATCTTCTTCTGAGCGGTGGCGAAGTCCGGATGGGCACCGGCGAGGACGGCGGCGGAGACGGCCGAGCCGAGCGCGCAGGCCTGCGAGCTGCCGGCCACGAGCATGGTGCAACCGGTGACGTCGGCGTAGATCTGCATGAGCAGCGGGTTTTTCTCCGCGATGCCGCCGGCGCAGACGACGCGCTCGATCGGCACGCCGTATTCCTTGAAGCGCTCGATGATGGCGCGGGCGCCGAAGGCGGTGGCCTCGATGAGCGCGCGATACATCTCGGCCTTGGTGGTGTAGAGCGTGGTGCCGAGGGTGAGGCCGGTGAGGCGCTGGTCGACGAGGATGGTGCGGTTGCCATTGTTCCAGTCGAGCGAGAGGAGGCCGGACTGGCCGGGCTTCAGCTTCGCCGCCTCGGCGGTGAGGGTGGCGTGGAGCTTCACGTCGCCGAGCACGCCCTCGACGAACCATTTGAAGATGTCGCCGACGGCGGACTGTCCGGCCTCGAGGCCGTAGTAGCCGGGCAGGATGGCGCCCTTCACGATGCCGCAGATGCCGGGGATGTCGGGCACGGTCTTGGCCGCGGAGACGACGCCGCAGTCGCAGGTGGAGGTGCCGATGACCTTGACCAGCGTGCCTTCGGTGACGCCGGAGCCGATCGCGCCGTAGTGAACGTCCATCTCGCCGATGGCGATGGGGATGCCGGCGGGCAGGCCGAGCTTCTTCGCCCACTCGGGGCAAAGCGCGCCGGCAGAGGCGGTGGCATCGTGCGCCTTCTCGTAGAGGCGGTCGCGCATGTCGGCCAGGGCCGGGTCGAGCTGGGCGAGAAATTCTTTGTCGGGCAGGCCGCCCCAATCGTCGGCGTAGAGGGCCTTGTGGCCGGCGCAGCAAATGCCGCGCTTAACCGCGAGCGGATCTTTCACGCCGGCGAGCACGGAGGGCACCCAGTCGGCGAGTTCGACCCAAGAGTGGGCGGCCTTGAAGACCGCGGGCGCGGTGCGCTTGCAGTGGAGGATTTTGGACCAGAACCACTCGGAGGAGTAGGTGTTGCCGCACTTGGCGATGAACTGCGGGCGAATCTTAGCGGCGAGCGCGGTGATCTCGGCGGCCTCCTTCACGCTGGTGTGGTCTTTCCAAAGCCAGCAATGCGCGGCGAGGTTCTTCTCCCACTTCTTCTGGAGGGCGAGCGGAGTGTTCGTGGCGTCAACCGGGATGGGGCTGGAGCCGGTGCTGTCCACGCCGAGGCCGGCGACCCGGCGGGCGTCGAAGCCCTTGGTCTTTTTGGCCTGGGCGAGCGCGAGCTTCACCGACTTCTCCAGGCCGAAAAGATAGTCGGCCGGGTTCTGGCGGGCGAGGTGATGGTCCTTGGGATCGAGCAGCACGCCTTGGTGGCCGCTGGGATAGTTGACGACGCCCGTGCCGAGCTCGGCGCCGTCCTTGCAGCGGACGACGAGGGCGCGAACCGAGTTGGTGCCGTAATCAATGCCGATGGTATACATGTGGGGGTGAGGCGGATTCTTCGCTACGTTCCCGGCTGGTAAACGCAGCCGTCACTTGACAGTCATGTGCCCATGCCACGCGTGACCATGTCCTCGATCGCGAAACGGGCGGGGGTCTCCAAAAACACCGTCTCGCTCGCGCTTCGCCACGATCCGCAGATCCCCGAGCGCACGCGGGCGCGCATCGAGCGGATCGCGCGTTCGCTCGGCTACGCGAAGAACCCGGTCGTCGCCCAGCTCATGACCGAGCTGCGCAAGAGCCACCCCGCCGGCCCGAGGCGCACCTTCGCCCTGCTCAACGCAAATCTTGATCGCGAGGCGTTCACCCGCCACCCGACGATACCGGCCTATGTGCGGGGCTGCCGCCGGCGCGCCGCGCTGCACGGTTACGGGCTGGACGAGTTCTGGCTGCACGACCCCGAGTTGGATGGCGAAAGACTGGACGGCATCCTGCGAGCGCGCGGCATCCGCGGCGCGGTCGTGGTGGGCTTGATGAAAGAAAACAGGCTGCCCGCGCGCTTCTCCGCGGTGTGGGCCCACCACGCCGTGGTCGTGACGGGCGTGCGCACGCACGAGCCGACGCTGTCCTTCGCCTGCGTCGACCACCACGCGCTGGTGCTGGAAGCGATGGAGCA
>JAIXVY010000131.1 GCA_027482505.1 Opitutaceae bacterium
GGGTGACGATCCAAGCTAAAGTGTAACCCAATAGGTTACACTGTCCGGGAAAAGCGGGGAGTGGGATCAAGGCATGGGCAGCAGGCCCTCGACGCGGACGGTCCACTGGCCGTCGCGGGGAAACCCGGGGGCCGGGCCGGCGGGGGCGCCGTCCCAACCGCCGGCCATGAGGCCGAGCGCGCAGAGGAAGGCGGAATTGGCCGGCAGGTAGGCAACTGCGCCGTCGGGGTCGCGCGGGCGGCGCACGTAGCCGCTAGGCATGAAGCGGGCGGGCGCGGCGGTGTTGGTCAGGATGTCGATCGCCGTATCCGGTTCTCCGAGACGGGCGGCGGTGAGAGCGCCCTGGCCCATCTGCCAGCTCACCCAGCGCTCCGTGCCTTGCCGCTCGTTGATGGCTGAAAAGGTGCGGCGCGCGGTCTCGACGTCGATCTTGGGCGTGGCGGGCAGGTAGCCCAGCGCGAGCAGCATGGAGGTGGGGATCGCGCGCTTCTCGGGAGCGAAGATGTCGTCGATGCCCTCGATCTCGAGGTAAAGTCGCCCGGCCGGCGTTTCGACGGTGGGCATGGGGGCGAGGTTGCGCAGAACGTCGTCCCAGCGTTCTTCGCGCGGGAGGCCGAGGCGTTCGCGCCATTTTTGGGCGAGATCCAAGCCGTAATACCAGAAGGCTACCTCGAAGGCGGGATTGCGCACCAGTTCGGGGTGCGTGCTCTCGGTGACGTTTTTTAGCGGAGGCCCTAGGTGGTAGACGCCGGTGGCGGGGTCCCGGTGTGCGAAGGAGGCGAGAAACTTGGCCGACTCGAAAACGATGTCTCGGTAGCGGGCGAGGGTTTCGGGCGCGGGCTTCGCGCGGTAGACGAGTTCCGCGAGGTAGATCGGGTTGGGCTGATTCCAGATGATGTAGGGATTGATGCCGCCCGGAGAGGGGCGCCCGTCGATGCCGGCCATCTTGGGCCAGCGAACGCCCTCGAAGCCCTCGCTTTTCGCCTGTTCGATTCCCTTGGGAAGGATGCGTTGATACCAGGCGAGACCCTTCTCGATTAGCTCGGGATGGCCCCATTGGTAGAACTGGGCGGCGTGGAGAAAATAGACCTCGGAGTTGTGCTTGCCGAACCAGCTCAGGTGCTGGAGGCCGGTTTCGGCGGGCGGGAAGGCGCCGGCGTAATTCACGCGCATGAGGTAGAGCGAGAGGATGGCGCGGCGCTCGAGTTCGCGGGCGCGCTTGTCGGCGGCGTCGGCTAGATCGATCATGCCGCCCTTGGTCCAGTGGCTGCGCCAGGCGGCGGCGGACGAATCGCGCACGGCGGCGAAATCGGCCGCGTCGGCCGGGGAGGGGTTTTCCGCGTCGGAGAAGGCGCAGGTGAACGCGAGCGTGTCTCCCGCCGTGGCGCGGAGGCGGAAATCGTGCGCGGCGGCCTCGGTCAGAGCGGCGGGCGAGGTCCAGCGCAGATCCGAGGTGTAGCGGGTGGTGTCGCTCACGCGGTCGAGGCGGGCGTGATCGGGCGCGAGGAGGGCGAGCGTGGTCGTGTGTTTCTCAGGCTGGTCCCAGATGAAGGGCGGTTTGTGGGCGATGTTGACCCGGTAGGCGTAGGGGAAGCGCAGCCGCACCTGAAGATCGCCGCGCGCGATCAGCGGCGAGCGGGCCTGGACGCCGACGACGGCGCCGGAGCCGTGGGCGGCGGTGATCACTTCGAGCGGTTCGCCGCGGACCAGAAGTTTGCTGGTGACCACCCCGGTCCAGAGGTCGAGGGTCTGATCCACGCCGGCGACGTCCTCGGTGCGGAGCGGCTCGCCGAAGAGCACGAAGGAAAATTGCCCGAGCGGCATGGGCTGGGGGTTCTCGCGAAAATAGCGGCCGGCGGGGCTGTTTTGTTTGATCGGATAAAGGATCTCGCGGCCATGGAAGTTGATCGGCCCCGAGGCGGCGGCGAGGGTGTGGCCCTCGGTGTTGGGGAACTCGTGCCAGGCCCAGGTCGCGCGCGTCTCGAGCGGCAGGCCGTTGTCGTGGTAGATGCGTTCGAGGCCCTGGAGGCCGGTGATGTCGACGGTGAGCGCGAAGTCGCCGTTGCCGATGGTTAGCGCGGACTCGGCGTTAAGCGCGGTGTTGCTGACGTTGTGCCGAGAGACGACGGCCTCGCGGTCGATGGGGACGGGCGCGGCGGGGGCGGCCAGGGCAAGCGAGCTTGCGGCGAAGATACCTAGGGCGAACGCGGATATGAACGCGGCGAGACGCCGGGACGGTGTGGGGACCAAAGCGAAAGACGGAAATGAACTCACGGGGCGGACAGGGTGGGGAAGGGGAGGTGTCGGACGGACAGGATCCGGGTGAAGACAAAGAAAGCGGGAAAACCCGCGGGGGGGAAAACACCATTCATGATCGCCGTGGTTCAGACAGTATGACGTTGCGCGCATCGTTGCGACGCGGATGCAGACAAAAGGACAGGCTGGACGCTGAAAGCAGACGGCGCATTTATCGACCCGAGACGCGAGACCCCGGGTCCATGCCGTCCGGACGCCCATGCACACCCTTGATCGCACCGCGCAGAGCGGCGGCTTTGCCACCACCCGATGGACCATCGTGGCGGCGGCGCGCGATGCGGGTGACCCGGACCACGACGCGGCCTGGGCGGAGCTGGCCAAGCGCTATTGGCGGCCGGTGCACGCCTACATCCGGGTCCGTTGCGGCGCGGTTGGCGAGGCGGAGGATCTCACCCAGGAGTTTTTCGCCCGTTTGATCGCTCGCGAGCAACTGGCGCGGGCGCACGAAACCAAGGGCCCATTTCGAGCCTTTCTTCGCATGGCGGCGGGCAGATTTCTGCTGAACGAGCTGGATCGTCGCCGGGCATTGAAGCGAGGCGGCGGGGAGGAAGTCGTCTCGCTGGACGGACTGGGCGAGGCCGCCCGGTCGCGAAACGAGCCGCGCGACGAGGAGACGGCGGTGAGTGCATACGAGCGGCGCTGGGCGCTTACCCTGCTGGAGCGCGCGCGCGCGCGCCTGCGGGAGGACTACGTCTCCAAGGGGCGGGAGCGGGACTTCGAAGTCATGAAGGAGCACCTCGCGCTGGGACGCGCGGAGGTCGACCATGGCGCGCTCGCCGAGCGTCTGGGCGTGAACGAAGGGGCCGCCCGGGTGGCCTTGCACCGGCTGCGCCAGCGGCTGCGGGAGAGATTTCGAGCCGAAGTGGCGGACACCGCGGGAGACGAGTCGGAACTCGAGGGCGAGCTGCGCCACGTGGTCGGTTTGCTCACGGAAAAATAAAGTCCCCGGCGCCGGTAACAAGCTCCGCGCTTTTCTTATTTATTCGGCATGGAGCCCTCTTCTGTTTCCCCGTCCTCGCCCAAGCCATGTTCACGCTGCGCGTCCCCCATGGCGCCCGACGCGCCCGAGGGCCTTTGTCCGCGCTGCCTCGCGGCGGGCAACTTTCTCGCCGGCAGCTTTCTGGCCGCTCCCGCGAGCGGGGTAAAGGCGCCGGCCCGGACGCCAGAGCCGGCGGAGATAGCGCCGTTTTTTCCCCAGTTGGAGATCGGGCAC
>JAIXVY010000373.1 GCA_027482505.1 Opitutaceae bacterium
AGGCGTCGAGCGCGGCCTCGGCTCGGGTGGCGAATACGTTTAATTTGGTTGAGAAGTCCATCGACGCGCGGAGGATTCGGGCGAAAATCCGTGTTGAAATGCCCCCGCTCGACCACGTTTGCAAACGTCTCTTCTCGGATCCGTCCTGGATTCTGAAGTGTCTGGTCGGCGCGGTGCTGCTCGCCGTGCCGGTGGCGCACTTTTTCGCCTGCGGCTACCTCTATGAGATCGTGAACCGAGCCCGGCGCGGGGAGCCGCTCGAATTGCCGGAGTGGGAGGATTGGCGTCGGCTTTTCCTCAATGGCGTGGCGGCGTTCGTGATTTTTCTCGTGTTCACCTTCGCGCCGCTGGTCGTGGCATGGACGCTGACGCGCCCTCTTTTCTGGCTGGGCGCGGGCTGGTTCAGCTACACGCCGATGATGCCGGTGCTGCTGCTTTGTTTCCCGCTTACGGCGGGCAGCCTTTATCTCTATCAAAAACGAGAGGACTATCGCGACGCGTTTCGCCTTTGGCTGCTGGCGCGCATGCTGCGCACGACCGGCGTGGTGTTGGTCGCGCCCACTTTGACCCTTGTGGGTCTGCTCGTCACCGGCCTGCCCTTCATGACTTTCACGCTGTTCATCGGCTTCGCGGTCCTTGGCGCCGCTTATGCCTCCGCGTTTCGCCAAGTGGAGACCGCGCTGCGTTCCGGCGCACGGCGCGGGTAAGCCTCGCCTGAATTCACCCCCTTTATTTTCCCATGGCTTCCCTGGCTGACCGCAAATCCCCCGGCGTAACGAGCGTTTTCATCGGCGCGGTGCTTAGCATCGTCGTCGGCGGTCTCCTCGCCGCAGTCCACCTGGTCTCTTTGCCGGTCGAAGTCCTGAGAACCGCCCCGAAAGAGGCGCCGGACAAAGAGGCGCGGGTTTTCATCGCCGGCCAGGCGGGTTCTTCCGCCGGGCGGGCGTGGCAGGCGAAGCGCGACGCGCTCGCCGCCGGGACTTCGGGACGACAGGTGTTTTCCGAGGCCGAGCTCAACGCCTGGTCGGAGGCGACCTTCGAGGCGGCGAAGCTCAACAAGGACGACGCCGCGGACAGAATGGTCCTCGTGACGGGCGGCATCCCCGATTTTCGGATTGATGGGAGCGCCCTTCAACTGGGCATGGTGAACAAGGTTCACCTGCCGGGTTTCGCGGAGGCTCCGCTGGTGCTGCAGGCGCGCGGCGGGTTTGTGCGCACGAACGCGGGCTGGACCTTTGCGCCGACCGAGGCCCGGCTCGGCGCGCTGCCGCTGCACAAAATCCCGGCGCTGCTTTCGCTGGTCGCCGAGCGATTCGTGGCGAAGCCGTTTCCCGCCGAGGTGCAGAGGGCGCTGCAAAACGCCCATGAGATCGCGGTGCGCGAGGGCTCGCTGGTGATCGGCTTGCCGTGAAGCGGTTTTCGCGGGGCGTCTCGCGGTGCGTGGTCGCGGCGACCTTGCTGGCGTCCTGGGCGTCGGCGGCTCGCGGGCAGGACGATTCCGGCGCCGCCACATCTCCCGCGGAAAAGCCTTCCGCGGTTCGCTTGCTCAGCGGCGGGGGAGGGGGACGTTTCGAAATCGTGGCGGAAGAGGGCGGCGAAGGCGTGCGCTTGGCGGAGCTGGCCGGTCAGGCCTGGCTCGCCTGGCGCGAGCCGCTCGGCCTGCCGGAACGCTTGCAGACCAGCATTCTGGTGCGACTCATTCCCGAGGCGCGATGGAGCTGGGGCGAGACGTTCAGCCGCGTGTCCGCCGAGCCTGGCGGCGTGGTCACGGTTTGGCTGCGGGGCGGTGGCGAGCGCGGCCTGGCTGGCGAGCGACGCTGGCTGGTCGGGCTGGCGGAGGGCGCCTGGCGCAGAAAGGCCTTTTTATCCGGTTTGCCGGTCGACGCGGTTCCCGTGCCCCGTTGGCTCAGTCTGGCCGCGGCGGAGTCTTTTTTGACTGCTCAGCGGCCGGCGCTGCTGGACGCTTGGCAGGCGGAGCTAAGGCGTCCGGGAAACATTCTGAAGCTGCGAGAGGTGCTTTTGGGCGGTTCCGCAGACGGCGAGGCGTTCGTTTCTGACGAGGCGTTCGCCGTATCCAGTCTGGCAGTCTGGCGCTGGTTGCGAGAGGTCGATCAGCGGGCATGGCCGCGCTTCACCCTGGGCTTGCTGAAAGGCGAGTCGGCGGGAGCCGCGCTGGCCCGGGAATACGGCAGGCTGGTGCCGCGCGTGGCCGAGGCGCGCGAGTGGGAGCTGGCCTGGCGCGTCGCCGTCGCTCGCGAGGAAACCGCCCGCACCACGCCGGTCATGGCTCCCGCCGAGGCGCGACGCAGGCTTGAGCAGCTCGCGCGCATCGTGGCATTCGACGCGAGGACCGGGCGCGAGCAAGTGCTGCCCGTGGCTGGAGAGTGGACGACGCGTCGGGAAGTTTGGCCGGCGCGAGAGCGCGAAACGCGCGCCCGTATCCTTACCGCCGAGCTACCCCGGATACATCCGTTTTATTACAACGCGGCGGTATCGCTGGGAACGGTCTGGCAAGCCCTGGCTAGGGACAAGGAGCGAGCCTGGCGCGAGGCCGCGGCGAATTGGGAGGCCGACCTTGCCACCGGGATGGATCTGGAGCGATCAAGCTCGGCGTTGCTGGACGCGGCAGAGGCGTCGGCCAAGTGAATCGCGACGCCCTCAGTCGCGGAACAAAGAATCAAACGCCCGATTGTGGCGTCGCCCGTTCCCTTACCAAGTGTCTAGCACGGCCGACTTCACTTGGGCGGCCAAGGATTCCCCGATGACGGGGACGATGGCGTATTCCGCCTGCGTCTGCTGAACGGCCCCCAGGACAGCGCCGCCGTCGTCGGTGAAAATCTGTCTTTCCACGCGCAGTGCGCGGTCGGCAAACCAGGTTTTTTCGCCCTTCGAGTCGCGCAGAGTGGCCTTGGCGTCCAGCACGAGCCCGAAAGTCCGGGCCAGTCCGGTGTCGCTGGGCAGGCGGCTCAGCGCCTCGCGGCGGAGCGTGCCGAGTTTCACGGCGAGAATGGCGTCGGCTTCCTCCGGGGTGTTGACCACGCGCACGCGTCCGTCGCGAAGAAACGCCTCGCGGATCTGGGTGCCCAGGAGCGCGGCGGACTGCGGCATGACCGCGTTGGTGTCCACCGGAGCGATAAAGACGGATTCGAAGTCGCGCTCCACGCCCGTGCCCAGCCGATAGTGCGAGCACGCGGAGCCCAGCACGGCGAACACGGCGAGAAAAAGCAGGGAAAGGCGGCGGGGCATGGGCGTGGGACGAGGGGAGCGGAAGGAAGCGCGGACGCTGCTGGGGCGAGACCAGTGGGCTTAAAAAAGCCAGAAACGTTTGGCGCGTGGGCCGGGGCGCTCGGCGCCGTCGCCTGGGGTTTCGCCCGACTCGATCTTTTCGATCTTGGCCAGCAGACGTCGGGCGCGCTCGGCGGTGGGAGAATCGGGATACAGGGTGATGGCTTCGTTGTAGAAGACCTTCGCCGCCTTGTAGTTTGAGCGGTATTTGTAGTAAAAATCGCCCATGGTCATCTTGCTTTCCGCGAGCATGGCGCGTGCGGTGTCGAAGCCCTTGGTGGCGACGGAGGCGTCGGCCTCGCCGGGATACAGGATAAGATAATCTTGGAAGTAAGTGAGCGCGAGCTGGGTCGAGGCCTGGTCGTAGGCGGGGCCCTGGGTGATGGAGGCCTGGGCGGACGCCAGTTTGAGGTAGGCGTCGGCGGTGAGGAAACTCTCCGGGTAATTGTTGATCATCCGGTCCAGCGCGTCGATCGAGGCGTCGCGGTCACCGGTTTGCTTGTAGGCCTGGGCGGCGTTCATCAGCGAGATCGGTGCGTATTCGCTGAAGGGGGCGTTGGTGACGATGGTTTCGAGGAACTCGATGCCCTTTTCGCGCTGCTTGAAGCCCGGGATGACGCCGAAGTAGCGGGGGCGGGCGCCGGCCACGAGTTTGGTGGCGATGCGATACTCGGCGCCCAGCACTTCGCTGAAGCGCGGATAGGCGGGGTGTTCGGCGATGATGCGCTGGAGATTGCGGAAGGCTTTGGAGTATTGGCGGCGCCCCTCGTAGTAGCGGGCGGTGCGGTAGAGCGCCTCGGGTGCGTAGACCGAGGAGGCGTATTTCTTGATGACCTTGTTGTAGCCTTTGGTCGCCTTGCCCAGATCGCCGGCGTCTTCGGCCCGGCGCGCCGCGTCCATCAGGGACTTGGCGTTTTTCCCCTCGGGCGAATCGATGAAGGGGGCGAGCACGCCGCCTTCCACGCGCCAGCCGGTGGCGGGCTCCCAGATCAACTCCGCCCGGGCCATGGCCCCGGCAAAGAAGGCCCAGACGACGAGAAGCGTAGTGAACAATCCGATACGGCGGGCGGCGGGCATGGTGTAAATCACCAGCGAACCAGCGCCCCCCCGTAGGTCAAGCCCGCCCCGAACGCCACGAGGAGAAGGAGATCGCCGGATTTGACGCGGCCGGAGCGTCTCGCCTCGTCGAGCGCGAGGGGGATGGAGGCCGCCGAGGTGTTGCCGTAGCGCTCCAGGTTCACGAAAATACGCTCGTAGGGCAGTTCCAGATATTGGGCGAGGGCGTGGATGATGCGCAGATTTGCCTGGTGGGGCACGACGCACGCGAGCTCGGCGCCGGTCAGGCCGTTGCGCGCGAGCAGATCGCGTGCGACCTCCTCCATGCCGCGGACGGCGTGTTTGAAGACTTCCTTGCCCTTCATGGTGATGCACCGGCGGGCCTCTGGCGTGGCGGGGGAGGCGCCGCCGCCGGGTATGGAGAGCAATTCCGCCGTGCCGGGTATTGCGCCGAGCTGGGCGTCGATCAGTCGCGAATCGCTCCCGGGTCTGGCCGGGCCGAGGACGATGGCGCCGGCGCCGTCTCCGAAGAGCACGCACGTCGTGCGGTCGGTCCAATCGACCGCCGAAGTGAGTTTGTCGGCGCCGATGACCAGGGCGTGGCGATAGCGGCCGGAGGCGAGCAGGGCCCAGGCCTGGTCCAGCGCGTAGACAAAACCGCTGCAAGCGGCGTTGAGGTCGAAGCAGGCGGCGCGTTCCCTAACGCCGAGCGCGGTTTGCACCAGGCACGCGGTGGACGGCATGGGCAAATCGGGCGTGCACGTGGCCACGATCAACAAATCGATGTCGTGGGGACTGAGACCCGCGTCCGCCAAGGCGGCGCGGCCGGCGCCCGCGGCCATGGTTGCGGTAGTCTCGCCCCCTTCGGCGACGCGTCGTTCGCGGATGCCGGTGCGGGTGATGATCCACTCGTCTGAAGTGTCGACGAGGCGGGAGAGTTCGTCGTTGTTGAGGATTCGCGCGGGGGCGTGGGATCCGGTGCCTAGTATGGCGATGGGGGAGGCGGGGGACACGATGGCTCGGGGAGGGTTATTCCACCCCGGAGGAGGAGGCGGCGGGGGCCGCGTCGGCGGGCGCGTCGATAAGGGCGTTGATCGCGGCGGTCTCCCGGGCCACCTGGGCGAGGAAATCCGCGCGCACGACCTTGTCCGCCGCGATGATGGCGGCGTGCAGGGCGTGGCGGTTGCTGGAGCCGTGGGCTTTCAGAACGTTGCCGCGCAGGCCGAGCAGGGGAGCGCCGCCGTAGCGATCCGGGTTCATCCTCGCCTTGAGGGCCTTGAAGGCGCCGCGGGACAAGGCCGCTCCGGCGAGGCGAAGCGGGTTGGCCTTGAGCTCCGACTCGAGCGTGCCTTTGAAAAACTTGGCGAGCGACTCCCAGCTCTTCAGCAGCAGATTGCCGACAAAGCCGTCGCACACCGCCACGTCGCAGTGGTCGGCGAAGACTTGGAATCCCTCGGTCGGGCCGGCGTAGTTGAGCAGGCCGGCGGAACCGGCGCGCTTGAGGATCTCATGCGTGCCGGTGGAGAGCGCGTTGCCCTTGCCTTCCTCGGTGCCGATGGTGAGCAGTCCCACACGCGGGCGATCAATGCCGAACATCACCCGGGCGTAGTGGCTGCCCACGAGGGCGTTGTGCACCAGATGGCGGGGTTCGGACTCCGGGTTGGCTCCCGCGTCGATCAAAATAAAATAGCCCCCGGCGCGGGGAATGACGGCGGCGAGCGCGGGTCGGTCGATGCCCTCGATCGTGCGCAGCTTCAAGGTGCCTCCGGCCATCAGCGCTCCGGTGTTGCCGCAACTGACCACCGCGGCGGCGTCGCCGGATTTGATCAGTTCGATGGAGCGGACCATCGAGGAGTCCTTCTTGCTCCGAATCGCCTTCAGCGGCTTGTCCTCCATGGTGATCACCTCGGAGGCGGGGTGAAGGCGGATGCGCGGATGCGAAGCGAGCCCGTGCTTTTTAAGCAAGGGCTCGAGGATGGCCGGTTGACCCACCAGGGTCAGATCGTTGGCCAGGCGTGAGTCGGCGAGCGCAAGTTGAGCGGAGGCCACGACCTCGGCGGGACCGAGATCGCCGCCCATGGCATCAATGGCTATGCGTCCCGCGGAACCGGTGGGCGTGCCCATCGGGGAAATCAAAAAAGCGCGCGCAAACTCAGGGCGAAAAAGGAACTCAGACGGAGACGTCGAGCACCTGACGGCCGCGATACATGCCGTTCTTGGGATTCACGCGATGGGGGCGGAAAGTGGAGCCATCGACGGGATCCTTGGCGAACTCGGGGGCCTGGAAGGCGTTGGCGGCGCGGCGGTTGGCGCTGCGGCGTTTGGACTGCTTGCGTTTCGGATTGGCCATGGTGAAGGGAGGTTTGAGGGTGGGTGCGAGGCGCGGGCCACGCGGTTTTCAGTTGGGAAAAGTTGATTGGAATGAGTGCCGCGGGCGGCAGGGTCAAGCGAGATGTCGGTTTGCAATCACCGGCGTTTAACCGGCGAAGAAAACCAGCAGCGCCACCCCGAGGATAATCCGGTAGATGGCGAAGGGCGCCAGCCCGTGCCGGGTTAAAAAGCCGACGAAAAAGCGCACGGCCAGCGCCGCGCTTACAAAGGCCACCACCAAGCCGACCAGAACATTTATCCATCCGAACGCGGCGATCACCGCGGGCCCGCCGTCGAGCGCGTCCTTGGCCGCCGCGGCTCCAAGAAGGGGCAGGCCCAGGAGAAAGCTGAACTCGGCCGCCCGGACCGGGCGCAGACCGACGAAATAGCCTCCCACCATGGCGGTCATGGAGCGGCTCATTCCGGGCCAAAGCGCCAGGCACTGCACGAAGCCTATGGTCAGGGCGCGCAAGGGAGAAAGGTCGGCCGCGCTGATTTCGGTCGCGTAGGCTCCGACCGGCGCGGAGGCGTCGCGACGGCGGCGCCAGCGCTCGGCGAACCACATGATCGCGGCGCCGACGAGGAGCGCCCAAGCCACGGTTTGGACGGAAAAGAGCCGGGATTTGATGAAGTCCTTGAACAGGAGGGCCGTGACGATGGGCGGCACGCAGGCCAGAACCAGATTGCGCAGCAGACGAAGACCGGAGGGGTCGCGTCCGACAAGACCGGCGAGGATGCGCGAAATCTGACTCCAATAGAGCAGTGCGACCGCGGCGATCGCGCCCACCTGGATGACGACCGCGTAGGTGTCGGCCGCCTCCTTGAAGGTGACCGCGCGCCCTTTGTGCTCCACGCCGACCGGGGCGGGGGAGTCGAGCCCGAGCGCGTGGTTGGCGATGATAAGATGGCCGGTGGAAGAGACGGGCAAAAATTCCGTTATGCCTTCGACCAGGCCGAGCGTGATCGCGTCCAGCAGCGTGGGCTCCGGTTTCGGCGCCGCGTCGGCCGTGGCCGCGGCGGGCGAGGCG
This sequence comes from Opitutaceae bacterium, assembly GCA_027482505.1. Taxonomy (GTDB): domain Bacteria; phylum Verrucomicrobiota; class Verrucomicrobiia; order Opitutales; family Opitutaceae; genus IMCC26134_A. The sequence continues at coordinate 7,740 of JAIXVY010000373.1, forward strand.
GCGAGCGCCGAGCCGGCGAGGGCGGCGGCAAAAAGGATGGCGAGAAGCGGCAAACGGAGTCGGCGCATGGCGCGATGGGTTCACGGGCGAGGGCAGCTTGTCGAGTTTATGCTTTTCCTCCGGGGCGCGGGTGGGGCAATTCTCCATTCCCTCTTTCGACCATGGCCGCGCTTTCCGATCTGACCCTCCGTCTCAACCAAGGACTGGAGCTCGACTCCGCCGCCATCGCGTCCGCCGCCGCGGCGCTGGCCGAACCCTCCGACGAGGCGGGCGACGAGACGAAGGCGGCGTTTTTGCGCGCCTTGGCCGCCAAGGGGGAGACGCCGGCGGAGATCGCCGGCTTCGCCGAGGCCTTCCGGGACCGCGCGCTCGATCCGGGGGTCGGCGACCAAGCCGCGCGCGCCATCGACGTCGTCGGCACGGGCGGCGACCACACCGGCGCGTTCAACATCTCCAGCCTCGTCGTGCTCACGCTGGCCTGCGCCGGCGTGCCGGTGATGAAGCACGGCAACCGCGGCATCACCTCGAAGTGCGGGAGCGCCGATTTGCTGGCGGGGCTGGGCTTCAAGCTCGACGCGCCGCCGGAGAAGCTGCGCGCCGCGCTGCGCGAGCTGGGCTACGTCTTCTTTTTCGCCCCGGCCTTCCATCCCGCGTTCAAGCACATCGCGCCCGCGCGCAAGCGGCTCGCGGCGGAGGGGCGGCGCTCGATCTTCAACGTGCTCGGCCCGCTGATAAACCCCGGCCGTCCCGCGCACGTGCTCATGGGCGTTTTTTCCGAGGAGTGGACGCCCCGGCTGGCCGACACCCTGCAGCGCCTCGGCGCGGCGGGCGGCCTGGCCGCCCACGGCCGCATCGACGCGGCGCGCGGGGTGGACGAGCTCACGAGCGCGACGGACACGCGGGTGCGCGGCTTCGGGCGTAACCGGGATTTGGATACGGTTTGGCGCCCCGAGGACCTGGGCGTGCGCCGCGCCGATTTCGCCGACCTCGCCGGCTCCGATCTCGAGGGCAACCTCGCCATCGTCGAGGCCCTGCTCGCGGGCCGGGGCCCGTCCGGCCTGGCGGACACGGTGGCCCTGAACGCCGCGGTGGCGCTCTGGATCTGCGGTCGCGCGTCGACGCCCTCGGAGGCGGTGCCGCATGCGCGCGAGCTGCTGCTGGGCGGCGCCGTGCGCGCCAAGATCCGCGCCACGCGCGAGTTTTTCGCATGAGCCCTTTTCCCCTTTCATGAATCGAAAGTATTTCGGCACCGACGGCGTGCGCGGCCCCTACGGCGGCCCGGTCGTCAACGAGGATTTCGCGGCCCGGCTCGGGTTCGCGGCCGCCCGCTGGGCTCGTCTGCGCGGCGCCGCGGAGGGCGCCGAGGTTTTCATCGGCCGGGACACCCGCGCGTCGGGCGTCTCGCTGGTCGCCGCGGTCTCGGCCGGGCTGCGCGCGGGCGGGCTCGCGCCCGTGTCGCTGGGCGTGGCCCCGACCCCCGCGGTGGCGCGGGCGACGCGCGCCGCCGGCGCGCCGCTTGGCGTGGTGGTGACGGCTTCGCACAACCCGTCTTCCGACAACGGCATCAAGTTTTTCGCCGCGGGCGGCCTGAAGCTGGCCGACGAGGACGAGGCCGCGATCGAGGCGCTTTTGCCCGGACACGAAGCCGCCCCGGACCGGCAGGTCGTCCCGCCTCCGGCCGAGCGCGACGGGGTGTCGGCCTACGCGGCCGATCTTGCGGCGATGCTGCCGGCGGGAGCCCTTGCCGGCTGGCGCATCGTGGTCGACGCGGCCAACGGCGCGACCGCCCGCACCACGCCGGAGGTTTTGCGCCGGCTGGGCGCGGAGGTTCACGCGCTTGGCGCGACGCCCGACGGCTCGAACATCAACGCCGGCGTCGGCAGCGAGCATCCCGAGTCCCTGGCGCGCGAAGTCGTCGCCCGCGGCGCGCGCCTTGGCGTCGCGCATGACGGCGACGGCGACCGCTGCATCCTGTGCGACGAGACGGGCGCGGTGCTGGATGGCGACGAGATCCTGGCGATCCTCGCGCTCGACGCCTTGCGGCGCGGCGCGCTGGCCGCGAACACGCTGGTGGTCACGGTGCAGAGCAACCTGGGGCTCGACGCCGCCGTGCAAGCCGCCGGCGGCCGGGTGGAACGCACCGACGTGGGCGACCGGCACGTGCTGGCCCGTCTGCTCGCGGTCGGCGCCATCTTGGGCGGCGAGTCCAGCGGCCACATCATCGATCTGCGCGCTTCGCCGACCGGAGACGGTCTGGCGGCCGCGCTGGGCGTGCTGGCGGTGATGCGCGACGCGGGTCGTCCGCTCTCCGAGCTGCGCAAGGTTCTGCGGAAGTTTCCCCAAGGGACGCGCAATTTGAAGGTGCGCGAAAAAAAGCCGCTCGAAGAGTGCCGCGCCCTGAGCGCGACCCTGGCCGAGTTGACGCGTGAGCTCGGGGCGAGCGGCCGAGTCATGGCGCGGTTTTCGGGCACCGAGGCCAAGCTGCGGCTGCTGGCCGAAGCCGATCAGACCTCCGTGGTGGACGATGCGCTCGAACGCTTGGAAAAAGCGGCGCGGTCGGACCTGCCGGCGCCAGTCTAGCGTTGACCAAAAAGGCGGGCGCGGGCTTTTTTAATTTTTCCCCTATGCAGGAAGTTCCCCTTACCTCCCTCGACGTTCGTTTGCAAAAACAGGTCGAGACCGCCCAAGTGGCTCTGCAACGCGGCAACTTCGATTACGTGATCGAAGTCACCGGCCAGGTCCTCAAGCACGCGCCGGGCTGCCTGCCGGTGCGTCGCCTGCAGCGCGTCGCGCTCATGAAGCGACTGGATAGCAAGAACAAGCTGCTCTCCAAGGCCTTCGGATCCGTGACGATGGCGGGCTTTCTGTTCGCCGGGAAAAAAGATCCCGCGAAGGCGTTCGAGAACGCCGAGAAGATGCTCCAGGCCGACCCGACCAACATCGCGGCGCTGAAGAGCCTTGCCGAGGCTTCGACCGCGCTTGGTCTGATGGAGACCGCCGCCTTCGCCTGGGAAGGTATCCGCGAACTCCAGCCCAAGGACCACGACACTTTGGTGCACCTCGCCGAGGCCTACATCGCGGCCAAGATGCACAAGGAGGCCGTGCGCGTGGCCGACGAGCTGCTCAAGGTTCGTCCGCAGGATGGCGACGCCCTCGCGCTCATGCGCAAGGCCTCGGTCGCCCAGACGATGGACAAGGGCAATTGGGAGTCGCAAAGTTCTTTCCGCGCCAAACTCAAGGACGAGAACCTCGCGGTCTCGCTCGAGCAGGCAAGCAAGGTCGTGACCTCCTCCGAGATGACGGAGCGCCTCATCACCGAGGCCAAGGAACGTCTCGCGCTGCAACCCGAGAACCTGAATCACTACCGCTCCATCATCGACGGCTATCGTCGTCTGAATGATCCGGCCAGCGCCCTGGAATACGTGAAGAAAGCCCGCCAACTGCCCACCGCCATCGGCGACGCCACGCTGGAAAAGCTCCAGAGCGAACTGGCGGTCGCGGTGCTCGATGCCAAGGTGAAGGAGGCCGCCGCCAAGCTCGCCGCCGCGCCGGACGATGCCGCGGCGAAGTCCGAGCTCGAAGCCGCCCGAGCCGAGTTGAACAAGGTGAAGCTCGACGACGCCAAAACCTACGTGGAGCGCTACCCCAACGATTACGCCGCCCGCTTCACCCTCGCCAGCCTCCTCCTCGAGGTGGGCGACTACCAGGGCGCGATCGGCAATTTCCAGCAGGCGCAAAAGTCGCCCAAGGTGCGCATTTCCGCTCTCGCCGGCATGGGCAAGGCCCTCAAGGCGCGCAAAATGTTCGACCTCGCGGTGCAGCAGTTCCAGACCGCGAAGAACGAGCTGCCGACGATGGACGACCTCAAGAAGGACATCGTCTACCAACTGGCCGAGTGCTACGAAGGCATGGGCCGCCAGGAAGACGCGATCACCGAGTTCAAGCTGATCTACAGCGAGGACATCGGCTTCCGCGACGTGGCGGACAAGATCAACGCCTTCTACAGCCGCTGATTCCATTTGCGATTCGTGGTCGGCGCCTCGCGCGGACCAGCGGAATCCTTTCGAACCGCAAAACCAGAAAGCCGCGCCCCGAACGGGGCGCGGCTTTCTGGTTTCAGGCGGGTGGTTCGCCGGCGTGGGCCGGGAGCGAAGCGCGCGACGAGGGCGAGGCTCAGCCCGCCTTGCCGGCTTTTTTCAGGGCCTCGTCGTGACGGATGTCCTGGGCGTCGCTCAGGAATACCATCTCTTCGGCGATGTTGGTCGCGTGGTCGGCGATGCGTTCGACGCTCTTGCTTATGAACATGAGTTCAAGCGCTCGGGTGATGGTGCCCGGCTGCTCGACCATATAGCTGCTCAGCTCGCGGTAGAGCTGCTTGTTGATCGCGTCGACCTCCTTGTCGCGTTTGACCACGGCGATGGCTTTTTCGTTGTCGGCGTGGATGAAGCAATCGAGGGCGGCGCAGAGCATCTCGATCGCGGTGTTGGTCATGCGAGGAATGTCGACGTAGGGCTTGAGCGGCGGCTCGGCGGCGAGGCGGATGGCGCGCTTGGCGATGCTCGTGGCCTCGTCGCCGACCCGCTCGAGGTCGTGGGAGGCCTTCATGCCGACGATGACCAGGCGGAGCTCGGTGGCGATGGGCGAGCGCAGGTTCATGTAGCGGATGGCCTCGGTGTCGATGCGCTTCTCCAGCTCGTCGAGCTCGTCGTCGGCGGCGATGACCTGCTCGGCGAGCTTGATGTCGCCGGTGACGAGCGCCTGGAGGGCGTCGCGCACCTGGCGCACGGCGACCTCGCCCATGCGGAGGAGGTCGGAGCGGAATGTTTCCAGTTCGGCGTCGAAGAAGCGTTTCATTTTTTAAAGCGGATATGGGGGCCCACGAAACACACGAAAAGACGCGAAGGTTTCGGAGTAGGTGATCAAAGCGGAGCTGAACCTTTTTTCGGGTTGTTTCGGATGTTTAGCGGGCGATTCGGTTTGCGGGGTTTAGCCGAAGCGACCCGAGACGTAGGCTTCGGTCTGCGGGTTCTTGGGGTTCATGAAGATGTTGTGGGTGGCGTCGAACTCGATGAGTTTGCCCATGTAGAAGAACGCGGTCTGGTCGGAGCAGCGGGCGGCCTGCTGCATGGAGTGGGTGACGATGATGATCGTAAACTGCTTTTTGAGTTCGTGGATGAGTTCCTCGACCTTGGCGGTGGCGATGGGGTCGAGCGCCGAGCAGGGTTCGTCCATGAGGATGACCTCGGGTTCCACGGCGATGGTGCGCGCGATGCACAGGCGCTGCTGCTGGCCGCCGGAGAGTCCGAGGCCGGACTCGTGGAGGCGGTCCTTGACCTCGTCCCAGAGCGCGGCGCCGCGCAGGGATTTTTCCACGACCTCGTCGAGGCGGGTCTTGTTTTTCACCCCTTGGATGCGGAGCCCGTAGGTGATGTTTTCGTAGATGGATTTCGGGAAGGGGTTGGATTTTTGGAAGACCATGCCGACGCGTTTGCGCAACTCGATGGGGTCGACGTCGCGGCCGTAGATGTCGACGTTGCGGATCTTGATGGCGCCGCGTTTCACCGACGTGCCGTCGATGAGGTCGTTCATGCGATTGAGGCAGCGCAGCAGGGTGGATTTTCCGCAGCCGGAGGGCCCGATGAAGGCGGTGACGCGCTTGTCGGGGATCTGGAGGTTGATGTCGAAGAGGGCCTGCTTGGCGCCGTAGTAGAAATCGAGGTCCTTGATGTCGATGAGCGTGGCGCCTCGTTCCGCCCCGGCGGAGGACGCGGGCGGGGTGGCGAGGGGGCGGGAGCGCGGAACGGAGGCGGTGGCGGTGGAATCCATGGGCGCGGAGGAGAGTGGCGGGCGTTAAAGGGGGAAGGGCGAGAGGCGGGCGGGAGCGGGTCGGGCCGGGGGCGTCACCATTTGTAGCGTCCGCGGAGCTTGTTGCGGAGCAGGATGGAGGTGAGGGCGATGAGTCCGACGGTGAAAAGGAAGACGAACGCGGTGCCGTATTGCATGCGCTCGGTGTATTCGTTCTGCGGAATCTTGGAGGAGACGACGTAGATGTGGTAGGGCAGGGCCATCACGCCCTGGAAAAACATGTCGGAGAATTTCTCCACCTGCCAGGGCAGCCGGTCGCTGATGACGAAGGCGGCGGTGAACATGATGGGGGCGGTCTCGCCGGCGACGCGGGCGATGCCGAGGATGGACGAGGTGAGGATGCCGGGGAGAGCGTAGGGCAGGACGTTTTTCCGGATGGTCTGCCATTTGGTGGCGCCGAGCGCGAGGGACCCTTCGCGGAAGCCTTTGGGCACGGCCTTCAGTGACTCCTCCGACGCGGTGATGATCACGGGAAGCACCATGAACGCCAAGGTGAACCAGCCCGCGAGCAGCGAGACGTTCCAGTCGAAAAAGATCACGAACATGCCGAAGCCGAAAAGGCCGAAAACGATCGAGGGCACGCCGGCGAGGTTGAGGATGGCGAGGCGGATCAGCCGCACCGCGGCGGTGTCGCGCGCGTATTCGCTCAGGTAGATGGCGGCGCAGACGCCGAGCGTCAGGGCGATGGTCATGGAGCCGACGACCAGCAGCACGGTGCCCACGACGTTGGGGAAGATGCCGCCGGCGCTGTGGGCGTAGCTGTCGGCGCGGATCACGGGGGCGGGGCGGCCCTCGGCGGCGGCCTTGGCGGCCTCGGCCTCGCGGAAGACGCGAAACTCCTTGTCGCCCATCTCGCGTTTTTCGCCCTGCCACTCGAAGACATAAAGCGTCTCGGGCGCCTGGGTGAAGAAGGCGGTGTTGACGAAGGGGAACTCGGCGCGGAACACCGTCGCGGAACCCTTCCAGAAGATCGTGGCGAAGATGGACAGGCCGCAGGCCAGCACGAAGTAGGTCGCGATCCGGAAGATCCAGGAGACGGCGCCTTCCAGCCGGCGGGCCGGCGTGGGGCGCGGGGCGAAAGGATTGGCGGAGTCGGGGAGCGGGGACGACATGGCGAAGAAGGCGGGCTAGCCGACGGAGACCTTGTAACGGCGCACGATTTTCTGCGCGAGGAAGTTGATCACGAGCGCGATCAGGAAGAGCACGATGCCCACGCAGAAGAGCGCGCGGTAGTGGATGGAGCCGCGCACGACCTCGCCCATTTCCTGGGCGATGATGCCGGTCATGGTATGCACGGGCTGGGTGACGACGGAGAGCCCGAGGCCGAAGTCGGGAATGGCGATGCGATTGCCCGCGCAGAGGAGCACGACCATGGTCTCGCCGATCACGCGGCCGAGGCCGAGCAGCACGGCGGAGATGATGCCGGAGAGGGCGGCGGGGATGATGATGCGCAGGGTGGTCTGAAGCTTCGTGGCGCCTAGGGCGAAGGAGGCCTCCTTGAACGCGCGGGGCACGTTGTTGATGGCGTCCTCGGCGAGGGTGAAGATGGTGGGGACGGCGATGAGGGCGAGCAGGCACCCGGCGGTCAGGGCGTTGAGGCGTTCGGCATAGGGGAAGCCGGGGAGCCAGCTCAGGCCCTCCCAACCCGAGAGGCGGCGGAGAGTCTCGCCAAGGATGGCGATGCCGAAGAAACCCAGCACGACCGAGGGAATGGCGGAGATGAACTCGATGGTGGGCTTGATGAGCCGCTGCTCGCGCGGCGTGGAGATCTGGTTCACGTAGATCGCGGCGCCGACGCCGAAGGGCACGGCGATGACGAGCGCGATGAGCGAGATGAGAAGCGAGCCGGTGAAAAGCGGCACGATGCCATACCAATCCTGCCAGAAGCTGGCGGTGGTCCACTGTCGTCCGAAGATGAAGGCCTGAAACGCCTCCAGGCCGCTCACCGGCTGGTCGTATTTCCAAGCCTCCATGCCGGCGAGGGCGGCGGGATAAGTCGCGAGGTATTCGCGCCCCAGCTCGGCGAAACGCGCCAGCCTGGGTTGCAACTCGGCGACGGGAAAGACGGGCAGGGCTGCTAGCTGGGCCTCGATCACGGCGGAGGCTCCGGCGGCGGCCTCGCGAGCGGCGGGCAGCAAGCCGCGAAGCACGGCGGCGTTGGCGGCGAAGTCGACCTCCTTGATCTCGATGGCCTGGGCCTCGGCGGTTTTTCCGGCGGCCAGGAACTGATCGCGGGCCACCTTGTAGTCTTCGTTTTGCTGGTAGGCCTCCTTGGCCGCCACGGAAAGGTCGCCCATTTCTCCGGCCAGGCCGCGCACGGGATCGATGGCGTCGCCGAAGGCGTTGGTCCAGGCGTCGAACGGGGCGAGGCGGGCTTTGATCTCGGCCGCCGGCACACCCTCGACCTGCATAGCTTGAAGACCGCGCAAACGCACATCCTGCAGGTAGCGATTCAGGGCGAGGTGGCTCTCGTCCAAACCGCGCAGATGTTGAACATATTCCAGGCCGGCGGCGCGGTAGATGCGAAGGTTGTCCTGGTTTAGCGGGAAAAATTTAAAGCCCTCGCGGAAAAGAAACACCGTGATCAGCGCGAGGATGATGACGGCGACGAAGGCGTTGCCGCCGAAAAAGCCCTGGATGCATTCGTCGAGCGTCAGGCCGAGGAAACGAGTGCGGACGCGGCGTATCTCGAAAGGGCGCGCGCTTCCCGATTCAGCGATGTTGGCGGCGGGTGGGGGCGAGGCGTCGGTTGGAGGCATGCGGGACGAGTTGCGCGATGAGGCGAGGGATGGCGCGAGAGTGGGTCAATCAGCGTATGTGACGAATATGTGACAAACTTGAGCCGATATTGTAACGCATTGCGGAGCGGATTTTTGTGATGTTTACGTATGTGGGAGAGTGTCTCGTTTTTGACCAAAAAAAGGCCCGCGCGAAGTCACGCGCGGGCCATGAAGTGGGAAAGGATTTGGGCTAGCCCGATCCTGAGGGCTTACTTCTTCTCCGAGGGGACGGTCACGAAGCCGACCTTCTCGACGATGGCCTGGCCCTCGGGGCTGAGCGCGAAGGCGATGAACTTGGCGGCTTCGCCGGAGGGTTCGCCGTTGGTGTAGAAGAAGGTGGGGCGGGCGTAGGGATAGGACTTGTCGTGGACGTCTTCGGTGTTGGGGGTCTTGCCCTCGATGGCGACCACGTGGATGCCGGGTTCCTTGATGTAGGCGAGGCCGACGTAGCCGATGCCGTTGGGGTTCTTGGCCACTTCGGAGACGATCTGCTCGTTGCCGGCCATTTTCTGGGAGGACTTGGCGTAGTCGCGCTTCTTCATCGCGAGGTCCTTCCAGTCCTGGTAGGTGCCGGAGGAGGTGTTGCGGGTGTAGACGGAGATGACGCCGGGGGCGCCGCCGATGGCGGACCAGTCGGTGACATCGCCGGTGAAGATCTGCTCGACCTGCTTGCGGGTGAGCTCCTTGAGCGGGTTGTCTTTGTGGACGACCACGGCCATGCCGTCGAAGGCGACGATGGTGGGCTTCAGGCTCACGCCCTTGGCGGCTCCGGCCGACATCTCGGTGGCGCGGGCGCGGCGGGAGGACATGCCGATGTCGGCGGTGCCGTCGATGATGGCGGTGAGGCCGGTGGTGGAACCTTCGGCGGCGATCTCAAACGAGATGCCGGGGTTCTTGGCGCGATATTCCTCGGCCCACATGGGGACGAGCTTGGCGCCGAGGGTGTCGGAGCCTTTTACCACGAGTTTCTGGGCCTGGGCCGGGAGGATCGCGGCGAGGGCGAGGGCGGAGAAGGTGAGGAGCTTTTTCATGAGAGAGCGAAATTAGACGGATTGATAAGACGGGGAGGGCAAGGGAAAGTGCCCCCGGGCGAGTTACGTTTGCGCAACGGTCTCGCCCGGGGGCGCATTAACCAAACCAAGGGTGATCAGAATTTGGCGGAGAGATCGACCTGCACGACATCGGCGCGGCGGAAGCCGTTGCCGCGGCTGGCGCCGGTGGCGCGGTTGTCTTCGACGTCCTTGGAGTTGAAGTAGGACAGGGTGGAGGTGATGGCGGGCGTCCAGTTGTAGCTGCCGGAGAGGATGTAGCCCTCGCCGTTGAGCAGGCCGCCGTTGAAGTCGGAGTCGAGCAGCAGCGAGGAGTAGGAGCCGTTGCCTACGGAGCGGTATTCGCCGACGAGCTGATAGTCGCCCGCGTTCTTCAGCTCGCCGTAGCGGACGCCGAGGTTGAAGAGATCGGACTCGGCGTCGACCAGGCGCTTGGCGGCCGGGGTGACGGCGCCGGCGAGGCGGTAGGCGCGGTCGTCGCCGCTGAAGTTATGGCCGTAGGTGGCGTAGAAGGCGACCGGCTTGGAGCCGAGCGTGGTGCGGAACTCGGCGGGCACGAGCACGGTGGCGAGGTCGGTGTAGTTGTCGGTGTCGCGGGATTGCAGCGCGGCGGTGTTGTTGGCGCGGTCGTGCTGGGCGGGGGCGCCGAACACCACGAAGGTTGGGGCCACGGTGACGGACTTGGTGGTGTAGTCGGCCTGCACGATGTGGAGGAGCGAGGGATCCACGGTGGAACCGCCGGCGACAGGGCCGGAGCCGGCGTTGGCGGCGTTGTTATTCAGGATGAACTGGCCGGCGCGGAGCGAGAGGGTGCCGTCGGTGCCGAAGACATTGGTGTAGACCGCCTCCTCGGCGAGGCCTTCGAAATTGATGTCGGTGTCGATCCAGAAGCCGTTCACGCCGGGGTTGAAGAACTTATG
>JAIXVY010000422.1 GCA_027482505.1 Opitutaceae bacterium
CTGGGGTTTGGAAAAATCCTCCGGACGCTTCTCGTTGCGCGCCTCCACGCTGACCTCGCGCAGGGTCAAAACCATCCGGTTATCCGTCTCGCGAAACTCGACCGTGCCCGTCTTGGCGCGCAAAACGCCGATCACGCGTTTTTGCGCGTCCGTCCGCCAGAGCCATAGATCGCGCAGTTCGGGCCCGCTGCGCTCGCCCACGTAAACCACCGCGCCGGGGAAATCGCGCACGAAGGTTTTGGGCACGATGAAGCTCAACGGATTCTGCCGCACCGCCTGCACCAGCGTCTGCCGGTAGGCCGTGCGCGCCTGCGGCATCACATAAAAATTCAACGCCATCGACAAAACCGCCGCCGCGCCCGCGATCCCCCATATCGGCCTCGCGATATAGCCCAGGCTGAGACCGGCGGCGCGCATCGCCGTGATCTCCTGCTGGCTGGACATGCGCCCCAGCACGAGCAGCACCGCGGTCAGCAAGCCGATCGGCAAGGCATAGACCGCGACATACGGCAGCATCAGCCCGAGGAGCTTCGCCGCCGTCTCCGGGGTGAGCTGGCCCGCCATCACATAACCGAGCAGATCCCGCAAAGCCTGCCCGGCGATCAGCACGAAGCCGAACAAGCCCACCGCCGCCGCGCACGCCGACGCCACGCTGGCGAAAATATGACGATGGAGGAGTCCCATGGGCGGTTGGCGAAGTGACGAAGACGCGTTGGCGCGGTGTTGCCAACCTTACGCCGCGCGCGACGCTGTTGTCCAAGCATGAAGTTCACGCCCGCCAAGCCCGCCCTCACCGGCGAGACTCTCGAGTCCCTCACCGCCCGCCTCAAGGAGCGAGGCGAGCCGGCTTTTCGCGCCAAACAGATCCTCGACTGGGTCTACAAAAAGCGCGCCCGCTCCTGGGACGAGATGACGAATCTCTCCAAGCCCCTCCGCGCCTGGCTCGCCGAGACCTTCGACCTGCTCCCGCTTTCCCTGCTCTTCGACAAGCAGTCCCGCGACGTCACCGACAAGCTCCTCTTCGAACTCGGCGATCGCTCCCTCATCGAGACCGTCATCATCCGCGCGCCGCAGGAGGGCGTGGGCCTCGATCAGTCGCGCAAGACCATCTGCATCTCCACCCAGGTCGGCTGCGCCATGGCCTGCAAATTCTGCGCCTCCGGCCTCGCCGGTCTTAAGCGTGATCTCGAGGCCGCCGAGATCGTCGCCCAGCTTCTCCACGTCTGCTATCGCGAGGACGCCCACGACCCCCGGGCGCACTCCGGCCTGGCGACCTTCGACAACATAGTCGTCATGGGCATGGGCGAACCGCTCGCCAACTACGACGCCGTCATACGCGCCCTCACCATCGTCAACGCCGACTGGGGCCTCGGCTTCGGCGCCCGCCGCATCACCCTCTCGACCAGCGGCCTCGTGCCGAAGATTCTCAAGCTCGCCGACGAGCCCCTCGGCTTCCGCCTCGCCATCTCGCTCCACGGCGCGACCAACGAGGTCCGCGAGCAGATCATGCCCGTCAACAAGGCCTACCCGCTCGAGAAACTGCTCCCCGCGGTAAAGGCCTTCACCGAAAAGCACGGCCGAATGGTCACGCTGGAGTTCATCCTCATCGAAGACGTGAACGACTCTCTCAACCAGGCCGAGAAGTTGCGCGACATCGCCATCGACCTTCACGCGCACGTGAACCTCATCCCCTACAACACCGTCGAGGGCCTGCCTTGGAAGCGCCCCTCCGGCAACCGCCTGGAACGATTCGCCGACGTGCTCCGCGATGCCCGCGTGCCCGTCACCCTGCGCCGGGAAAAAGGCCACGACATCGACGCCGCCTGCGGCCAGCTCCGCCTGAAGACCGAAAAAGATCGGGAAATGCTGGCATCCGCCGCCGGCTGATTTGCGTGCCCGAATTTCCGCAAATCGTGCCCAACCCCGCCACGTCGGAGGCGGCCGTTCATTCTCAGGACCGAACGCGGCACCGCCGCGGAAGTTTGTCCTCACTTTTACGTCGTGCGGAAACTCCGCCGGCAACGCGCCACGCAAACAGCCCCTGTTAAACTTTCTTGCCCGGCTGCAACGTGTCGCCTTGCGCTTACTTGGGCCGATAGGCCACCCGGCCCGACTCCACGATTCCTTGAGACCGCACCTGCTTGAACGTCACTCGGCCCCGACCATCGCCCTGATAGGCGGGGTGATCGCCGTGCTGTCGTCGGTTCTCGTTTCCCATTTCTGCATCTGGGTGACGGGATTTCAGCCCTCCAGCTGGCTCTTCATCACCACGATGATGATCCTATGCCCGGCCCTAATCGCGCAGCCCATGATCTATTTCTACGCCAAAGCGCTGCACGAGGTCGCCCGTCAGCGCAGGGCGCTTCAGGAAGCGAACACCAAGCTGGAGGCGGCGTTGGGGGAAGTGCGTGAGTTGAGCGGACTGCTGCCCATCTGCGCGTGGTGCGACAAGGTTCGCGACGATGCAGGATATTGGAATCGGGTGGATGCCTTCCTGAAAAAACACACCCGCGCCCAAATCACCCATAGCATCTGTCCCGCCTGCCGATCACAGCAGTTCGCCTCGCTCATACCGAAAAATTAGGATTCCTAGGCCAGAAGCGTCGGCGGGGACCAGCGGCTTCAAGCGCGCTGAAACGGTGCGCCACATGTCCGCCGGCTTGGACGCCACGGTAAATCACTTCGAGCGGTGAAACGCCACCAGCGCGGCTTTGATTGGGTGGAGCCGCCTTCTCGCGGGCTAGCCTCGAAACCCATCCGCCAGCCCGACGTCGCCCAAGTCCGGAGGTCCGGGATCTGCGGCAACAAAAAACCGGTCGCCCCCTGAGGAGACGACCGGTGTGGAAAGGGATCGCGCGGGAGGCGGATCAGGAGGGCTTACTTGATCTCCTTGTGCACGGTGTGGCGCTTGAGGAAGGGGTTATACTTCTTCTTCTCGATGCGCTCGGTGACGGTCTTCTTGTTACGGAAGGTCAGGTAGCGGGAGGTGGGCTTGCCCTCTTTTTTGGCTTCGGTGCACTCAAGGGTGACGAGTTCTTGCATGGTGGAATTGGGTTAAAAGGAAGAACGCAACGACCCGAGCCCTCGGCTGCAAGCCCCGATTTGGGATGAATCCCTACCGTCAGCGTTCGCGCGATCCACGGCATTTGATTCACCCAACCCGATCCTTCGTCAACCAACGATTGACAAAGGTTTTTGTGGGCGCTTTTCGAATCCTAAGCCGCGTTTAGGTCGCGCCGGTTGGCTGACACCTTCCGCTAGCTCAGATCCCGGATCGAGCCAAAGTCCGGATCATGCAGGCGCCGGTAGGTCCGCACGATCATGCCGTCGGTCAAGCCCGCCAGCCAATCGCAGATCCGCCGCGCTTTGCCGGCCTCGGTCGACTCGGCGTCCACCAACCGCCCCGCCCTGGGCGGCAGCAAGCGGATAACCCGCGAGCCCTTCGCCCCCGGCTCGACGTAATTGCGCCAAGCCGCGTCCCAGAGCTCGAACAGGATTTTGCGGGCCTTGTGCTCCATCTGCTGAAGCTGCGGGCTCTCGAAGATGATATCGTTGGCCATGCGCTTGTAGAACGCCGCCTCGCGCTCGGCCTCGGGCGCCACCACGAGTTCAAACCGGTAGCGGTTGGTGCGAGCCGCCATGGGATTGTTCGCCGCGCGCTCTCGCAGTCGGCAGGCCTTGATGAAAGCCCCGACCTTCTGGGAAAACTCTTCTTCCAGTCTATCCCCGCGAATGGCGGCGAAAAGCCGGTCCAGCCAGCCTTGGCGCTCCGTATCGATGCCCGTCTCCGCCGCCCACGCCTCGATCCGCTCGATGGTCAGAAAGCCCGCGCGCACCCCGTCCACGATGTCGTTCAGAGAATAGGCCGCGTCATCAGCCCAATCCATGATCTGACACTCCACGCTTTTGAAATGATTCAGCACCTCCCCTGCCCTCACCAGCGATTCCGGCGTGCTCCCGCCAAACACGAAGTCCCGGTAGATGACCTGCGGGTCGTAAAGGAAATGGTGCCTGGGAGGCGTCTCGTGCTCGCGGTAAAGCCGCTTGTATTTCAGCACCCCGTCCATCAACGCGCGCGTCGGCTGCATGCCCCGGACACCGCTCTCGTTCTGAAACATCGTCTCGGTGATCAGGTGCAGGGTTTGGGCGTTCCCCTCGAAGCCGCCGTGGCGGAGCATAAGTTCCTGCAAGGTGCGCTCGCCGGAATGCCCGAAAGGCGGATGCCCGAGATCATGAGCCAGGCAAACGCCCTCGACCAAGTCGCTATCGATGAAAAAATCCGGCTCCAGCGGAGCACCGCGCGAAAGCAACCACGTGCAGATCGAACGCCCGATCTGCGCCACCTCCATCGAGTGCGTTAGCCGCGTGCGGTAAAAATCGTATTCGCCCGAGAGAAAAACCTGGGTCTTGGACTGAAGCTTACGGAAGGCGTGAGCGTGGATCACGCGGTCCCGATCAATCTGAAAGCAGGACCGGTAATCAGGCCGCCGAGCGCCTCCGCACGTTTCTTGGTCAAAAGCTCCGTAAAAACGGTTGGACATATTAGAGATGCAGAGTGAACCCCGATTCGGCGCAAGACGACAGGCTGGTCTGGATACAGCTTTATTCCGATGGCTGATAATTTTTGGATTTTAGACCTCAAAATTTTCGACCACAGATTTCACAGATAATCACGGATACAATCCGATCTATTCGTGTCCGTCGGCTCGCCCCGTGGTTACAAGCTAAGCACATCTAGCAGGAGGAATTAATAGCTACCTTAGGAACGTGGCACGGCGCGCATTTGCACCAACCGGCGCTGAAGTTTGTCGATGGCGCTCACCCTGGCCGGGACATAA
>JAIXVY010000041.1 GCA_027482505.1 Opitutaceae bacterium
AGGCGTTGCTGGAGGGCTGCCTTGGCGGCGGCTTTGCCCGTGTCGAGAGAACGCTGGTCGTAGGGGCGGGGGAGGTGCTTGTCCATCGCCGGATTCCAAGCGGCGGCGTCGATGCCGTTGAGGATGCCGACGAGGTCGGCGGCGCGGAAACGCAGCACGTGGTCGAGGCCGAAGCCGCCGGCGGGGGTTTTGATTTCCTCGGCGTAGGTGGGGCTGACGGTGGTGAGCTTGGTGGCGTGGTAGAGCCCCGCCTTCATCATGTTGACCGCGCCGACGCTTTCGAGGCTGTCGGGCCGGAACTCGGCGGGAGGCAGGTGGGCGAAGTCGACCACGCGGCGGTCGGAGTAGCCCTGATGCTCGAGGTTGTGGATGGTGAAGACCGAGGCGGTCTTGCCGAGCGGGGTGCCGCGCAGGGTGGTGTTGAGCAGCACGGGCAGGAGGCCGGTGGTCCAATCGTGGGCGTGGACGACGTCGGGAATCCAGCCGAGCTGGAGGCAGAGATTGAGCGCGCCGCGGCAGAGGAAAGCGAAGCGAAGATCGTTGTCGGGGAAGTTGCCGCCCGGGCCGGCGTAGACCTCGGGACGGGCGAAGAATTCCTCGTGCTCGAGGGCGTAGACGGGAACCTTTGAGCCAGGCAAAACCGTCTCCCACGTGCGTGCCCAGCGCGCTTCCGGGCCCACGTCGACGCCCAGCGGATCAGGCCGGGCGTGCCAGGCGGAATCGAGGCGCAGGCTGCCGTAGGCCGGGAAGACGACGCGCACGTCGTGACCGAGGGCGGCGAGGGCCTTGGGGAGCGAGCCGACCATGTCGGCCAGGCCTCCCACTTTGATAAACGGCTCAACTTCCGGGGAGACGAAGAGGACTTTTAGCGGAACCACGGTCCGCGAGGAAAACGGCGGGCGGAGGGGAGCCGAGAAAAAAGACATCGTGTTTGCAAATTCGCGGACGGGAGCGGCGGGAGGAAACGAAAAACCCGGCGCGCGGGGCGCCGGGTTCGGGGCGATGGCGGGAGCCGGGGATCGGCTCAGGCGGCGGCTTCGCGGAGCGAGGCGCCGTCGTGGCGGCGGGTCTTGAAGAGCTCGGCGCGACGAATGAGGAGGCGGTCCAGCTTGCCGATCAGGAGATCGGCGGCCTTGTAGGCGTCCTCGGAAGCCACGGCGGCCACGAGGTCGGGACCGCCGATCTCGATGTGGCCCTTGGCCACGAACACGGCGCGGCCGCGCGTGGTGTCGTGTTCCAGCTCGATCCGCACGCGATCGATGCGAGGACCGTGACGGAGAAGGCGTTCCGCCTTGGAGCGGAGCGCGTCGCGAAGGGCGTCGGTGAGCGTGAGGTGAATGCCGCGAAGGAGGATTTTCGCGCCGGCGTCGGGGGAAGCGTGATGTATCATTGCGAGAGATTACGACCCGCGTGAAGCGGGACGGTGCCCTACAATGGCCGGGGGGAATTGGAGACCGGTTGCGGTTGACGCGCCCGAAGGTGGAAGGGGCTCGCCGAAGCCAAAGCCTCGCCAGACCGCGCCCGGCGGCTTGTCAACGCGCGCGCGGCGGGCTTTGGTGGCGGCATGGCAGACCCGAAGCTTTTGGAGACTTTTCCGAATCCCGCGCCGACGCGCGATTATCTCATCGAGCACACGCATCATGAGTTCACCTCGCTGTGCCCGATGACGGGGCATCCGGATTTCGCCCACATCACGCTGCGCTACACGCCGGACAAGACCTGCGTGGAGCTGAAGTCCCTGAAGATCTACTTTCACGCCTTCCGCAACGAGGGCATTTTCTTCGAGGCGGTGACGAACAAGATCTGCGACGATCTTGGCGCGGCGTTGAAGCCGCGTTTCCTGGAGATCGTGGCCGATTGGAAGGCGCGCGGCGGCTTCACCTCCAAGGTGACTGCGCGGTGGGAGCCGAAGCCGGCCAAAGGCGCGAGGAAGCGCTGAGCCGGCGCGGGCTCCGGCGGGCGGATCAAAACGTCACGCGCCAGCCGACGGGCAGACTGCGCTCGGCGCCGACGCGAGCGACGTTTTCGAGCAGGTCGGTGTTGAACAGGTTGCCGACCGAGGCGGAGACGGTGTGCGTGACGGCGCCGGCTTTCCAGGTATAGGAAGTGTCCATGCCGGCGACGGTGTAGGCGGGATAGTCCAGGCGTTCGCGGTCGGAGCGGGCGTAGTTTTGCACCGCCTCGCCCACATGCGTGACGGTGCCGCCCACCGACAGGCCGGCGAGCGGACCGGCGGAAAACGCGCGGCGCAGGCCGGCGGCGGCGGAGAAGCTCGGCAGACGGGTGAGGGCGCGGCCCTCCTCCTCGGGCAGGTCGGGGGAGGAGACGGTGAAGGCGTCGATCCACGCGGCGCGGGTGGTGAAGGTCCATTCGGGCGCGGGCTTCCAGCCGAGTTGGGCGGTGAGGCCGCGGAACTCCTCCTCGCCGCTGGTGACGAGCTGGGGCTGGGTGTGGTCGGCGTCGGCGACGGGGTCGTTGTAGAGCGGGTTGCGGCGAACGATGTTGGTGTTGGTGTAGGCGTAGGCCATGGCGCCGAGGGTGAGGCGGCGCTCGAGCAGGCTGGCGCGGAATCCGCAGTCCACGCCGCGGGTCGCGGCGTTGTCCTGGATCTCGCCGGTGCGGGCGTCGACCCGGGTGGAGGGCTGGACCGCGGAGCTGCCGGTCAGAAACACGAGCACGCGCTTGCCCACGCGCTGGTTGACGCCGGCGTGGACGGAGGTGTTGGCCAGCTCTTTTTCCGACTCGGGATTGGCCGCGCCGGCGCGCAGGTCCTCGACCTCGACGCGGGTGTGGTCGCGGCGCACGCCCACGGTGGCGACGGTGCGGCCCTTCCAAAAGGCGGAGCGCAGGCTGGCGACGCCGGCGGCCAGCCCGAGCGTGCTCTCGCGGTCGGTGATCACGCGCCGATAGACGGCGGGCGAGTAGTCGGGCCGGTAGTAGTCGGGCGCGTCGGGGTCGAAGTTGCGGACGGTGGGGGGCAGGAGCGTGTTGCGATCCGCGGGGGTGAGGCCGCGATTTTCGTCCGTGTCGGCGGAGCCGGAAAGCTCGACGCCGACGAGAAACTTGTGGTCCGCGTCGAAGGCCTGGAAGCGCCGGGTGAGATCGGTCTGGTGGGCGAAGCCATAGAAATCGCCCTCGCGGTGGGTGGGTTCGCGCACGCCCGAGAAGCGGCCGGTGCTCAGGACGTATTGGCCGGTGGTGAAGCGGTCCTCCTCGAAGGCGCGGGTGAAGGCCTGGGTGGAGGAGCTGAGCGACAAGTCGGGGCTTATCTGGCTCTCGAGCTGGAAGCCGGCCGAGCCCGCCTGGCGGCGCACGCCGGCGTTGGGCCCGTAGGTGTGGAATTCGGCGAGGGGCAGGTAGGGTCCGACCACGGGGCCGCCCGGCGTGCGGCGGTATTCGGGTATGCCGGGGGCGGGATTGCCGCGGATGTCGAGCACGTCGAGCGACCAGAGCGTGCTGGTGGCGCGGTTGTGGCGCACGGCGAAGGCGGCGGAGGCGGTGGTCTGGTCGAGCGTGGAGTAGCGCTGCGGGCCGTCGCGTCCGGTGCGCGCGGCCGAGGCCAGCCACCAGCTCTTCTTCGGCACGGCCACGCCGGTGGCGCGGCCCTGGGCGCGCCAGGAGCCGTTGGTGCCGACGGAGGCGCCGAGCTGGCGGGCGACGCGGCCGCGCGGCCGAGCCGTCTCCAGATTTCGGATACCGCCGGGGGCGGCGCGGCCGACGACGGGCACGAGCGAGCCGATGACCAGCTCGGTGCGGTCGGAGTTGAGGACCTCGGGCAGGCCGGCCTGGGTGAAGCCGTTGCGACGAAAAGGGGTGGGGAAGCCGCGCAGGTCCACGCTTTCCGAGCCGGCGGCTATCTCGGCCGCGTTGGCCCGGGCGGACGCCAGCGCGTCGAGCTCGGCGTCGAGTTCGCCGAGGGGCATCTCGTCGAAGGCCGGATCGGAGAGGAGCTCGTTGGCGAAGGGGGGCTCGGTGCGCTCGGCGCGGGCGCCGTCGAGGCCGGTGGGGTCGTAGTCCGGCGAGTCGGGGTTTTCGCCCTCGACCGCGAAGGGGTCGAGGATGACGGGGGGCGCCTCGGGGCTCTCGGCGCCGTCCGGGGTGGCTTGCGCGCGGAGCGAAAACGGGGAGGCGGCCGCGCCGAGCAGGGCCAGCAGAAGGGCGGAGAGGCGGGCGTGGCGCGGCGCGGGCATGGGCGGGTGAGGGGCGAACGGACTCGAGGGTTTCTGGCGCGGTGCGTGCCGGGCGTCAGCAGGATTCGGCCGCGGCGCGAAAAAAGCCCCGGCCGCGAGGCGCGGTCCGAGGCGGAGATTTGGGCGACTTAGCGTGTCGTGGCGGAAACGTCAGCGCCGCGGCGTGTAGACGGTCTGCTTGAGGCCCTTGCCCAGGAGGGCGCGGAAGGCGGCGAGGTTCTTGACCGCGCCGAGCGCGATGAGCTGGCGGGCCATGTTGCCCACGGCGGTGCCCTCGAGGGCGAAGCTGACGACCGGGATGCCGGCGGCGTCGGCGGTGGCCTGGCAGAGCAGGCGATTTTTCGAGCCGCCGCCGACGATGAGGATGCGTTTGAAGGAGCGGCCGGACATTTTCTCGAAGGCGGCCTTGGCGTCGGCGTGGCCGCGGCCGAGCGAGGCGCAGATGAGGCGGACATAGCCGGCGAGGTTCTTGGGCGCGACGAGGCGGCGCTTCTTCAGGTGGGCGTCGATCGCGGCCTTCATCGACTTCGGATTGGCGAAGGCGGGGTCGGCGACGTCGAGGAGCACGGCGGGCGCGGGGAGTTTTTCGGCGTCGGCGATGAGCTTGGCCCACTCGGCGTCGTTCTTCGGGCGCGAGGCGAAGTCCTTGAGCGTGCCCTCGAGGAGCCAGAGGCCGATGACGTTGGTGAGGGGGCGGTAGCGGCCGTCGCCGATGCGCTCGTTGGAGATGCGGGCGGCGAGGGCCTCGGCGCCGAGCACGGGCGTGTCGCTCTCGAAGCCGACCAGCGACCAGGTGCCGGAGCTGAGGAAGAGGTCGGTGCCGTCGGGCGAGGCGGGCATGGCGTCGTAGGCGCAGGCGGTGTCGTGGCCGGGCACGGCGATGACCTGGGTCTTCTCGAGGCCGGGGAAATTTTTCACTTTGCCCAACTTGGCGCCGGCGAGGACGGGCTTGGTGAACCACTGCGCGGGGACGCGGAAGTGGTCGAGCGCGGCGCGGGACCAGTCGGTCGAGTGGACGTCGAGGAGCTGCGTGGTGCTCGCGATGGTGAGCTCGTTGGCCATGCGGCCGCTGAGGAGGTAGTTGAAATAATCGGGCAGGAAGAGGCAGCGCGTGGCGAGGTCGGCGACGGCGGGGCAGGAGGCGACGGTCTCCTCGAGCTGGAGCGAGGCGTTGTAGAAGACGTTGGGGATGCCGGTGGCGGCGTAGACGCGCTCGAGGGCGGCGCGGGTGTTGCCGAGGCGTTTCAGGCCGGCCTGGGTGCGCGAGTCTCTGTAGGCGTGGACCGGATACACGATGCGACCGGCGTCGTTGACCAGCACGTGGTCGACGCCCCAGGTGTCGACGCCGAGCGAGGAGAGCGCGGCGCCCTTCGGCAAGGCGGCCTGGGCGGCGCGGAGGCCGGTCTGGATCTGCTCCCAGAGGCCGGCGATGTTCCAGTAGTCGTGCGCGCCGATGGACTGGAAGGAATTCGGGAAGCGATGGACCTCCTTTAGTTCGAGTTTCTGGTTTTTCCAGGTGCCGAGGATGACGCGGCCGCTGGTGGCGCCGAGGTCGACGGCGGCGAGGTGAAGAGGGGCGGAGGAAGGCATGGCTGAGAAAACAGAGGGCCCGCGAAACACACGAAAAGGCACGAGAAACGAACCGACGCGGGTCGGCTCAGGCTCCGGCTTTTCGTGTCATTTCGTGTGTTTCGCGGGCAAAGATTTTAGGCGAGCTGGAGGGCTTCGGAGGCGCGGCGGGCGTGGGCGCGGTAGAAATCGGCGTTTTCGGGTTTCTTGATGTCCACGTCCCAGCTGGGGATCATCTCCTTCAGGCGGGCCGAGCCCTCGGGCGAAGCGACGAGGGCGGGGAAGCAGAGTTTGATGACCTCGAGGACGATGTGGACGGAGGTGGAAGCGCCGGGGGAGGCGCCGAGGAGCGCGGAGATGCTGCGGTCCTGGTTGGTGATGACCTCGGTGCCGTAGTGGACGATGCCGGCCTCGCCGTCCGTCTTTTTGATCGCCTGCACGCGGATGCCGGCGTCGATGAGTTTCCAGTCCTCTTTTTTCGCGCCGGGGTAGAAGACGTGGAGGACCTTCATGCGATCTTCCATCGACTGGGTGCCCTGTTGCACGAGGTATTTGACGAGGTCGAGGTTGGTGGCGCCGATCTTGAGGAGGGTGGCGAGGTTGTGGGGTTTGATGGAGCAGGGGAGGTCGAAGGCGCTGCCTTTTTTATGGAGGAACTTGGTGGTCCAGGCGGCGAAGGGGCCGAAGAGGAGGGTCTTTTTTCCGTCGAGGATGCGCGTGTCCAGGTGGGGCACGGCCATGGTGGGCGCGGCGTCGAGGGGCTGGCCGTAGACCTTGGCCTGGTGCTGGGCGACGATGGCGGGGTTGTCGCAGACGAGCCACTGGCCGCCGATGGGGAAGCCGCCGAGGCCTTTGCTCTCGGGGATGCCGGATTTTTGGAGGAGCGGAAGGCTGCCGCCGCCGGCGCCGACAAAGACGAATCTGGCGGTGTTGCGGCGGGTCTCGCCGGTCTTGAGATCGCGGATGGCGACGTCCCAGCCGGAGGCGGTCTTGTCGAGGTCGACGACGCGGTGCGCGGTGGCGATGCCGCAGCCTTCCTGGGCGCCGAGCCAGGCGAGGAGTTTGCGGGAGACGTTGCCGAAATTCACGTCGGTGCCGCTGTCCATCTTGGTGGCGGCGATGGGGACTTCGCCGCGGTTATCCGTGAGGAGCGGGGACCAGGAGCCGATGGTTTTGCGGTCGGTGGAGAACTCCATGCCCGCGAAGAAGTGGTGGGCGGCGAGGCCGGCGTGGCGGGCGCGGAGGTAGTCGACCCACTTGGCGCCGTGGACGAAGCTGAGGTGGGCGACGGGGTTGATGAAATCTTTCGGATTCCGGATCATGCCGGTGGCGACGGCATTGGCCCAGAAGAGGCGGGATTTTTCGAACTGCTCGAAAATCTTGATCGCGTTGGAGACATCGACGGTGCCGTCAGCCGCCTGGGTGGGGGTGTAGCTGAGCTCGCAGATGCCGGCGTGGCCGGTGCCGGCGTTGTTCCAGCCGTCGGAGGCCTCCTCGGCCAAGCCTTCGGTGGCTTCGTAGACTTGGATTTTCAGGCGTGGATCGAGGCGCTTAAGCAGGGCGCCCAGGTTGGCGGACATGACGCCACTGCCGATGAGGATGACGTCGGGGTTTTCGATATGGCTGGGGGAATG
>JAIXVY010000333.1 GCA_027482505.1 Opitutaceae bacterium
GTGCGCACCCAGCTCATCGGCGGGACCGCGCCCGACATCACCGGCCAGCTCGGCCTGAACGAGGAGCAGCTCAGCCGCCACTTCCTGCCCCTCGACACCCTGCTCGACGCGCCCAACGCCTACAACCGCGACAGCCCCCTCGCGGGCGTGCCATGGCGCGACACCTTTAACGACGGCCTGAGCGCCATGCGCGCCTTCAACCCGAACTCGGGCGAAATCACCGGCGTATATCTTCAGCTCACGAGTCTGCGGCTCTTCTACAACAAGTCGCTGCTGCGCCGGGTCACCGGTTCGGACCGCCCCCCGGCGACCTATGCCGAGCTGCGCGCCCTGCGCGGGCAAGTGGACCGCTACAACGCCAGGCACGGCTCCATGCTCGAACCGCTCGCGGGCTGCGGCCCCTACGCCCAGTTTCTTTTTCAACGCCTCCTGCCCTCGCAGACCCAGCGGCTTGGCATCGAGCTCAGCCCGGGCCGCAATCTCCAGCTGGGGTCGGCCGAGCTCGCCGAGCTCATGCTCGAGGGCAAGCTCGACTACCGCGCGCCCGAGCTGCGCTCCAGCCTCGAGCTGCTGCGCGACGTTTCCGCGCTGATGAGCCCCGGCTTCTCCCAGCTCCAGCGCGACGACGCCCTGTTCTCCTTCCTCCAGGAGCACGCCGTGGGCATCGTCGCCGGCACCTGGGACTACGCCGTCTTCGTGCGCGACGGGAAATTCGAGACCGGCGTGGCGCCCGTGCCTTTTCCGGACCACACCGACCCGCGCTTCGGTAAACACGTCCTCGGACCGATCGCCGAGGCCGGCGGAGGCCCGGAGGGCATGATGGGCGTGACCAACTCCTCGCCCCACCCCGAGATCGCGATCGATTTCCTGCGCTTCCTCACCAGCCATCGCATGGCGACGCGCTTCACCGCGCTGAGCAAACGCGTGTCGGCCATAGCCGAGGTCCCCCCGCCCCCCGACGCGCCGGGGCTGGCCCCCCAGCTCGAGGGCGAGGTCCCGGGCTTCGCCATCGATTACCAGTTCTTCGGAGCGAGCCACGCCTACACCCACTTTCAGCGCCACCTGTATTCGCTGCTCGGCCCGGGAGGCGGCGTCGACGCGTTCCTGAACGATTTCGAGCGAGACCTGCCCGCCGCGTTGCGGCGCGACATGGCAGCGCACACCAGCCGCGCCCGCCGCGACGCCCAGGCCCTCGACGCGCGCATCGGCATCATGCTCAGCCTCCCGCCCGAGCGGGTCGATATGGCCGAGATCGAGCGCCTTTTCGAGGCGAGCACGCTGCGGCAGACCGCCTACCTCCGTCATCGCGATCTCGGCGAACCGTGATCGCCGCGCCGGCCGCGGCCGCTTTTTCTTTTTCATGCACTCCGCCCCTCTCTGGCCCGCCGGCGCTCCCGGCGCCCTCGGCCCCGGCCGGGAACACCAGCCGCATCTCGTCCCCTTCCCCGCCGATCCCGCGCTCGCGTCCGGCGCCAGCGTGCTCGTCCTGCCCGGCGGAGGCTACTGGAACCTCGCCGACCACGAGGGCGCGGGCTACGCGCGCTGGTTCGCCGCCCGCGGAGTCCACGCCGCCGTGCTGGACTACCGCCTCGCCAAAAACGGCTACCACCACCCGGCCATGTTGCGCGACGCCGCCCGCGGCCTGCGCACGCTGCGCGCCGAGGCCCGCGCCGCCGGGCGCGATCCCGCGCGCGTCGCGGTTATCGGATCCTCCGCCGGCGGCCACCTCGCTGCCACGCTTTCGACGCTGTTCGACCATGCCGACGCCGCCGACCCGACGGGCGACGCCATAGGCCGCGAATACGCCCGGCCCGACGCCTCCATCCTCTGTTATCCCGTCATCACCGTGCGCGAGGCCTTCGCCCATGGCGGCAGCCGCGACAACATCCTCGGCCCCGCGCCCGCGCCGGGCCTGGCCGATTTGCTCTCGCCCGAACGCCAGGTCCGCGCCGACTGCCCGCCGACCTTCATCTGGCACACCGCCGCCGACGACGTCGTGCCGGTGGAAAACGCCGCCGCCTACGCGTCCTCCTGCTGGCGCGCCCGCGTGCCCTGCACGCTGCACGTTTTTCCAAACGGCCGCCACGGCCTCGGCCTCGGCTCGGCCCTTGAGACCGCGCCGCCGTGGGACCGCATGCTCGAGCACTGGCTCGGCGAACTCGGCTGGCTCAAACGCGGATAATCGCGGCTCAGCCGCCCGCCATCACCGGGCGAAAACCCGCCTCGCTCAGCACCCGGGCGACCACCTCGCGCTGGTCCCCCTGGATCTCGATCGCGCCGTCCTTCACTGTGCCGCCGCAACCCGCCGCGCCCCGCATCTTTTTGCAGAGCGCCTCCTTCTCGGGCAACCCGATGCCGACGAAGTTTTTCGCCACCGTCACGGACTTGCCGCCACGGCCCGCAGTGGTCCGCAAAACGTCCACGCGGCCGCGATTTTTGGCCGGCTCGGCCGCGGCCGGCGCCTTCGCCGCTCCCGCCTGAACCGGGCTCGCGGGCTTAAGTTCGCCTAATCCACCCAGCGCCCCGGCGAAGGGATTTTGGCCCAGGCCCGCTCCGCCTTCGGTCGAAATTTTGCTCTTGTCCGGCCGGCTCATGACGCGCCCTCCACGCCCGGCCGGGCCGCCTTGCCGCCGCATAATCCCACGGGGATATCCTCCGCCCCGCCCAGAAACATCGCGGCCTTGGCATAGCTCCTACGCTCCAGAAAATGAAGCAGTTGCGGATGCAA
>JAIXVY010000334.1 GCA_027482505.1 Opitutaceae bacterium
CGGCGCCGGCGTGCGCGCCAAGCCTGTGGTCATGAACAACCACAACCACCTGCTCGCCTCCGTGGTCGGCTGCGACGGCCTGAAGACCGGCTTCACCAACGCCGCCGGCTTCTGCCTCGCCGCCACCGCCCAGCGGGACGGCAAGCGCATCATCGTCGTCGTGATGGGCAGCCCCGACCGCAAGACGCGCGACGCCCACGTGCGGCGCCTCATCGAGGAGGGGTTCGCCAAGGTGCCCGCCACGTCCGTGTTCAGCGGAGCCCCCACCGGCGTGGTTCCGGTTGCGGACCAGGCCGCCCCCGTCCAACCCGTGGCCCCGGGCGCAGCTCCCGTCTCCGATCAGGCGCCCAAGGTGGAATTCAAACTCCCCGGGCGACGCTAAGCCCGCGAGCTTACGCCTCTTTCACGCCCGCTCCGGCCACGGGGCGGGCGTTTTCTTTTTCGCGGCTCACGCCCTTGGCGAAAAGCATTCAGCCGTTAAGCACGGATGGCACCCATTAGGCACGGATTGATAGGCATGCATCCGTGATGATCGGTGTTATCTGTGGTCAAAAGCTCCGGTCCCAAGATCCAAACGCATTCAGCCGGCGGCTCAATGCGCGTGGTCGTGACCGTGCTCGATGAAGATCATCATCAGCCCGAGCAGCAAAAACACGGTCGCCAGCATCCCCGCCTCGAAACGCTCCACCTTTTTCAGATCGAACCGCGCCAGCCCGCGCAGGGTCAGCCAGGTGAAGATCGTCATGCCGCCCAGCGTGCCCGCCGCCAGGATGGCGCTCAGCACGAAGAACCCGGTCCAGCCGAATTCGACGCCCGAAAGATACACCGGCAAAAACGCCTCGCAGGGCGACAAGGTCAGCATGACGAGCAGGCCGCTGATCGCCGCCCAATCCCCGGTCTTGCTCTCGATAAGCGGGCTCTCGCGCAGCTCATGCTCCAGATGGCTGGACTCTTTTTCGTGTCCGCAGGCCTCGCTGGGATGATGATGGCCCCCGGGCAGATGATGGTGACGCAACCCCGCGCCGCGCAGTTGCTGCACCGCGAAATAGCCGCCCACGGCGAGCAAAACGCCGCCGGCGATCCAGCGGAACAGTTCCCCGAAATGATCGTCGAGCGCGAAGCCCAGCCAGGCCACGATGAGCCCCAACACCGAGGTCAGCGCCACATGGCCCAGCCCGGCGATCATCGCCACCCCCATCGTCTTGCGCTCCCTCCAGCCGCGGGCGCGCGCGACGAGCACGAAGGGCAGCCAGTGCGTCGGCAGGGCGGCGTGGAAAAACGCGACGGAAAACCCGGTGAAGGCCAGGGTCGCGAGGACGGCGGTGTTCATTCGAAAGTGATGGGTAAGGTCGAGCGACGCCGCGGAACCGAAGTCGCGAACCATCAGCAATCGCGAACCTCGTCCCCGCTGTCGAGCCCTCGCACCCTAGCAAAGTCGTCAAGCCCCGGGCGCGCTATGATTCCAGCCCGTAGCGCTTTTCCTCGCAACGCGGACAACGCACGCGCGGAAACACCCGCGCGTCGGCCTCCACCGGACGCCAGGCGCCATCCTCCTCGCGAATCACGCCGCAGTCTTCGCAAACCGAAAGCCGCGCCTCCAAAACGGCCACCCGCCGCCGCAGATTGCGCACCAGCGCGCCGACGTTGGCCACCAGCACGGCGACGACCATCAACACCGCCGCGCGCAGCACGTTGTTCACCACCGCGGCCGTCAGGCTCAGGGGGAAATCCCACCACCAGTGACAGACGAAACGCGCCGTCGCCAACCCGAGCGAAAGCAGAATGGCGAAAGACATCCCGTGGGCCCACGCCGCCCACATCACCGGCAACACGAAAAGAACCGGAAACTGGATCATCGGCCCGAGATAAAAATCCACCCCCACCAGGACCGCCCCGGTCGCCAGGATGGCGATGCGTCCTCCGCCATCGCGACCCTTGTCGTTATTGGGACCCACGACGGAGACGGAAGGCTTTTGCCATAGTCGTTCGGATATGTTTCCCATAGGTTTATTCAGGCCTAGACCCACTCATCTAAACAGGCGTGACGTCGACCTCAAACTTCGGGATTCGACTATCGCGCCCGCGTTACCTTCCGTGTGCCGCAACCGCATGTCCGACGCCCCTGATCTTTCCGCCGTCAAAACCTACCTGCTCGGCCTGCAGGATCGCATCTGCGCGGCCCTCGCCGAGGAGGACGGCCGCGAGACGTTCCGCACCGAGGAGTGGACGCGCGGCGCCGAGGCCGGCTCCGCGCCCGGACTGGGCGGCGGCGGCCGCACCCGCATTCTCGCCGAGGGCGCCGTCTTCGAAAAAGCGGGCGTGGCGTTTTCCCACGTGACCGGCGCCCAGCTCCCGCCCAGCGCCACCGCCCATCGCCCCGAACTCGCCGGCAAGCCCTGGGTCGCCATGGGCGTCTCCCTCGTCATCCATCCGCGCAACCCCCGGGTGCCGACCAGCCACGCCAACGTGCGCTTTTTCTCCACCACCCCGACCGACGGCTCCGCCCCCGTCTGGTGGTTCGGCGGCGGCTTCGACCTCACTCCCTGCTACGGCTACGAGGAGGATTGCGTGCACTGGCACCGCGTCGCGCGCGACTCGCTCGCCCCCTTCGGCCCCGATTACTATCCGAATTTCAAGAAGTGGTGCGACGACTACTTTTTCCTGAAGCACCGCGGCGAGCCGCGCGGCGTCGGCGGCGTGTTCTTCGACGACTTCTCCGCCCTCGGCTTCGAGCGCTCCTTCGCCCTGCTCCGCGCCGTGGGCGACGCCTACGTGCCCGCCTACCGCCCCATCGTCGCCCGCCGAAAAAACACCCCGACCTCGGAGGCCGAGCGCGACTGGCAGCTGTATCGCCGCGGCCGATACGTCGAGTTCAACCTCGTCTGGGACCGCGGCACGCTCTTCGGCCTCCAAAGCGGAGGCCGCACCGAGAGCATCCTCATGAGCCTGCCCCCGCTCGTCCGCTGGGACTACGGCCGCGTGCCCGCGCCGGGCACCGAGGAGCACCGACTCCACGCCGATTTCCTCCGCGCGCGCGACTGGGCGAACCTGTAAAACATCCTTCCGCCCGCGCGTATTCTCGCGTCTCTTCGCGGCTCCATAACTCAAATGACCTCGCGCGAACGTTTCCTCGCCGCCCTCGCCTGCCAGCCGCTCGATCGCCCGCCCCTCTGGGTCATGCGCCAGGCCGGCCGCTACCTTCCCGAATACCGCGCGCTCAAGGCCAAGTCGTCCTTTCTGGAGATGGTCCGCACCCCCGAGCTCGCCACCGAGGTCACGCTGCAACCGCTGCGCCGCTTCCCCGCCCTCGACGCCGCCATCCTGTTCTCCGACATCCTCGTCATCCCCGAGGCCCTCGGCCAGCCCTACGCCTTCCGCGACACCGGCGGCATCCAGATGGGCTACCGCCTGGAGACGCGCGCCCAGATCGACGCCCTCGCGCCCGCCGAGGCCGTCCCGGAAAAACTCTCCTACGTCGGCGGCGCCCTCCGCCTGCTGAAAAAGGAGGTGGCAACCACCGGCCACACCTTGCTCGGCTTCGGCGGCTCGCCCTGGACCCTCGCCACCTACATGCTCGAGGGCGGCAGCTCCGAGGACTTCGCCCGCGCCAAGCTGCTGTTCTACACCGAACGCGCCGCCTTCGACGCCCTGCTGGAGAAGCTCACCGCCGCCCTCGCCGCCTACTTCCGCATGCAGATCGAGGCCGGGGCCGACGCCATCCAGATCTTCGACAGCTGGGGCGGCATCCTCGCCGGGCCCGACTACGAGGCCGCCTCGTTGCAATGGATACGGCGCCTCGTCGCCGCCTTGCCCGCAGGTTTCCCCGTCATCCTCTACGCCAAGGGCACCGCCCCCCACCTCGCCGCCCAGGCCGCCTCCGGCGTGCGCGCCATCAGCGTCGACTGGACCGCCGATCTCGCCGCCGTCCGCGCCGCCCTGCCGGGCAACGTCGCGCTCCAAGGCAACCTCGACCCCGTGCTAATGACCACCACGCCCGACATCGTCCGCGCCCAGGCCGCGCGCCTGCTCGAATCGATGCGCGGCAAGCCCGGTCATGTCTTCAACCTCGGCCACGGCATCACGCCCGACGCCAAGATCGAGTGCATGCAGGCCTTGGTCGACACCGTCTCCAGCTTCCGCTGAACGCCGAGCCCTCGCCGCGCTCTCGCGACGGGCCTGATTCGGCAAAAAACGCCGCGACATCCGCCCCTTCCCTTGTGCTAGGCTTTCTCCCTCGTGGTCGCTAATCGTTCCTCACCGTCCCTGCCCGTGGCCGTGGTCGGCGCCGGCCTCACCGGACTCTCCGCCGCCTGGCACTTGCGGCGCGCCGGACGCGACGTGGCGGTTTTCGACGTCGCCGAATCGCCGGGCGGGGTCATCCAGAGCGAACGCCATGCCGGCGGCTGGCTGGTCGAGAGCGGACCGAATTCGCTCCAGGAAACCCCCGCCGTCGCCGCGCTGCTGCGCGAACTCGGCCTCGAATCCGTCCGCCAGGAGGCCTCCTCCGCGGCGAAAAATCGCTATGTCCTGCGCGATGGCCGCCTGTGTCCGCTGCCCCTCTCGCCGCCGGATTTTTTCCGCTCCGGAGTCTTTTCCGTCCGCACCAAACTGCGCGTCGTGCGCGAGCTTTTCCACCGTCGCCTTCCGCGGCTAAACGATCTGCCGCTCGCCGATTTTTTTCGCGAACACTTCGGCCAGGAGCTGCTCGACTACGCCCTGGACCCCTTCGTCTCGGGCATCTACGCGGGCGACGCCGCCAAGCTCTCCGCCCGCCACTCCTTTCCCTCGCTCTGGAAGGCCGAGCACGAACACGGCTCGCTCATCCGCGCCCAAATCGCGTCCGCCAAGGCCAGGCGTTCCCGGGGCGAGCCTCCCGGCCCGCCTCCCATCGTGAGCTTCGCGGAAGGTCTCGCCACGCTGCCGCGCGCCCTCGCCGGCGCCCTGCCGGCGGGCTCGCTACGCCTCGGCCACTCCGTGCGGCACATCACCCCTTCCCGCGCGGGATGGATCCTCGACGTCTCGCCCGCGGAACGGTTCTCCCACGTTCTGCTCGCCCTGCCCGCGCCCGCGCTGGCCCGCCTGGCCGTCGGCGCGCCCGGCGCCGCCACCTCCCTCGCCTCCCTCGACCACCTCGAACACCCCTCCGTCGCGTCGCTTTTTCTCGGTTTTCGCCGGACCGATGTCGCTCACCCGCTAGACGGCTTCGGCGCCCTCATGCCTTCGGTCGAAAAACGCTCCATCCTGGGTGTTTTGTTCAATTCCACCCTTTTTCCAGGCCGCGCCCCGGAGAACCATGTGGCTCTGACCGTCATGGTCGGCGGCGCCCGCCACGGCGATTTGGCCCGCCATCCGCTCGAGTATCAGATGCACGTCGTGCAACGCGAGCTGGGCGCCCTGCTCGGCGTGAAGGCCGATCCCGTGTTCGTGCGCCGCACCGTCTGGCCCCGAGCCATTCCGCAATACCAGCTCAACCACGACTCGCACCTCGAGGTCATCTCCGCCGCCGAAACCCGCCACCCGGGTCTTCATGTCGGCGGACCGGTGCGCGACGGCATAGGCCTGCCCGCCTGCCTGGCCGCCGGAGAACGCCTCGCCCGCGCCGCCTTGGCCTGAACGCCGCCGCCTTGCGGGATACCCGTTTGCCCGTCCGCAGGGACCGGGGATTTGACGGCATTTCGACACCGCCCGCCCGATGCCCTTGACTCGCCCCCCCTCCCCCCTAGCCTGCCGCGCCCTTTTATAACGGCATGGCGACCGACCTAAAGCACACCCTCAGCCTTCCCAAGACCGATTTCCCCATGCGCGGGGACCTGCCGAAACGCGAGCCGCTCCGCCTCGCTTCATGGGAGAAGCTGAAGCTCTACGAGGCCATCCAGCAAAAGCGCGCCGGCCAGGCCGCCTTCGTCCTCCACGACGGCCCCCCCTTCACCAACGGCGACGTCCACATCGGC
>JAIXVY010000411.1 GCA_027482505.1 Opitutaceae bacterium
AATCCCTCGCTCTCCGGCTCCGGCACCTACGTGCTGACGCTGGGCGGCGTGAAGAGCGCGCCCATCCGTTTCGCCGGCTCCGACGTCACCAACAACAAGCGCTACATCCAGGAGGCGCTCGAGGCCTTCGGCGCTATCGGATCTGGCAACGTCCAGGTGGTGTTCGACCAGAGCAGCACCATCAGCGCCCAGCGCTACGTCGTCACCTTCATCAACGCCCGCAGCTTCCAGAATATCGCCGACATCGCGAAGTTCTCTGACTTCCGCGCCGGCGAGGTGCTGGTCAACACCGTTACCCAAGGAACCGCCGGCGGCAGCGATTCCCAGACCGTTCGCGTCCTCTCGCCGCTGGCCGTCAACTTCACCCTTTCTCTCAATCTCGGCGGCAACACCTACGCCACCTCCGCGCTCTCCAACACGGCCAGCGCCGCGCAGGTCCAGGCCGCGCTCAACAGCGTGCTCGGCTCGGCCGGCACCGTCGCCGTCACCTCGGCCGGCGTCGGCATCTGGACCATCGCCTTCGGCGGCGCGCTCGCCGGCACTTCGCCTCCGTTCTTCGCCATCAACTGGAATGTCACCGCGCCCGCGGCCGGCGTCACCGTTCTGAGCACGGGTGGCGCGCAAGTGGCCGGTTCCGGCGCGTTCTCCGCCACCGCCTCCACCGAACGCCAGGGTGGCGCTCCCGGCGGCTCCATTCAGCAGGTCACCGTCACCGCCAGCGCGCCTGGCTCGATGACCCTCTCGCTCACCCACGGCGGCCGCACCTACTCCACCGCCTCGCTCGCGCTAAACTCCAGCGCCGATCAAGTCCGCGCCGCGCTCCTCGCGGCCCTCGCGGACATCGCCAACGTCCAAATCGACGTCACCTCCGCCGCGGCCGGCTCCTATCGCGTCGCCTTCGGCGGCAGCCTCGCCGGCGTCACTCTCCCGCTCCTCGTCGTCGACGCCGCGCTCACGCCCCCGCCCGTCACGCTCCAGCAGATCCTCGTCGGCGCGACCAACGTCACCGCCTTCTTCGGCACCGGCTACGGCACCGCCTCCGAAATCGGCGTTAAGCTCACCGGCGCTTCGCTCGCCCTCGTGCTTTATCCCACCGTGGGCCAATACGCCCTCGCCGCCCGCGGCACCGCCTCGCTCGTCGGCGTTTCCGGCATCACCTTCTCCAGCACGCTGACGCTCATCACTGGCAACCTGCCGACCGACACCGAACTCTCCATCGAGACCCCCGGCGGCACGGTTAGCGCCACCGTCCTCGCCGGCATCACCCAGGTCTATGGCAACCTCACCGCGACGCTGGGCGGTTTCGCCTCCGTCTCCGGCGACTTCACCTTCGAGCGCAACGCCACCGCCGGCACCCTCATCCTCGGCGCGACCAACGTCACCGCCTTCGTCGGCACCGGTTTCGCGACCGCCTCCGAGCGCGGCGTGAAGCTCACCGACGCTTCGCTCGCCCTCGTGGTTGAACTCGCCTCGGGCAACTACGCCGTCGGCGCCAAGGGCACCGGCGCCCTCGTCGGCATCACCGACGTCACGCTCTCCGGCGAACTCGAACTCATCCACAGCACCTTCGCCGCCGGCGTTGTCACCACGCTCTCGATCGAGGTCGGTGATTCCGTCCTCGAACTCCGCGCGTCCGGCGCGACTAGCCGCGTCACCGGCACCGGCATCACCGTCAATCTCGGCGGCTTCGTCGCCGCTTCGGGCAACTTCACCATCCTGAAGACCTCCACCGGGCTTGAGGTCACCGCCGACACCGTCTCCGCCTTCGTCGGCTCCGGCTTCGGCACCGATTCCGCGGTGGGCGTCTCCGTGACCGATGGCGCGCTCGCGCTGCGCGTCACGCTCGCCGCCGGCACCTACGCGCTCGCCGCCCGCGGCTCCGCCGCCCTCGTGGGCGTTCCCTCCGTCACCCTCGTCGGCACGCTCACCGTCCGCACCGGCACCGCCGCGGGCAACGTCACCTTCACCGACTTCGCCGGAGTCACCGGCGACGACGTCACCGTAAACGCCGGCGAGAGCCTCGTCACCGGCAACGGACTGCGCCTCGCCATCGCCGACTCGCTGCTGCTCGCGGGCGACTTCACCTTCCTCAAGACCGCCACCGAGCTCGCCCTCGACGCCACCGGCGTCACCGCTTTCGCCGGCGTCGGCTACGGCACCTCCGGCGAGATCGGCGTCAAGGTCACCGCCGCTTCGCTCGCCCTGCGCCTCGAACTCGCCACCGGCCGCTACGCGCTCGCCGCCCGCGGCGCCGTCTCCCTCGGTGGCATCGGTGGAGTTTCTGCCTCGGGCAATGTCTACGTCGTCGCCAGCACGCTGGCCGCCGACCGCACCCTGACCGTGCCGGGCGGCGATGTCGTGGCTGAGGCCGGCGCGCTCTACATCCGCGGCACCACGCTTTCGCTCAACCTCGCCGGCTTTGTCACCGTGACCGGTGATCTCACCCTCTACAAGAAGGGCGACGAACTCATCGTCGCGACCGCCAACGTCACCGCCTTCGTCGGCGCCGGCTCGGTCGGCGTCTCCATCACCAACGGCCTGCTCGCCCTGCTCTACGACTTCTCCACCGGCGAGTATGTCTTCGGCGCTTCCGGCACCGCCGCCCTCACCGGCGTCACGGATGTCACCCTGGGCGGCACGCTCGAAATCATCGTCAGCCGCGCCTCCTACGATCTCGAACTCGAGGTCGGCGTGGGAGCCACGGTCGTTTCTCTCACCGCCACGGCCGGTGTCACCGTCGTGCGCGGCGACGCCACGCTGAACCTCGCCAACTTTGTCGCCGCTTCCGGCGAGTTCGAAATCACCCGCGCTTCCGGCATCCTCACCGTCCAGGCCTCCGCGCTCACCGCCTTCCTCGGCACCGGTTTTGGCACCGCCGGCGAACTCGGCGTGAAGCTGGTCGGCGGCGAACTCGCCCTCCGCCTCGATCTCGCCGCCGCCACCTACGCGCTCTTCGCCCGCGGCACCGCCTCCCTCGTCGGCGTATCCGGCGTCACCCTCACCGGCACCCTCGCCGTCGAGCGCAACACTTTCGCCACCGCTCAGACGCTCACCCTCGCCTCCGGCAATCGCAGTGTGGCCGGCGGCGCCCGCGCCGTCTCCGGCACCGGGCTAGTCTTCGGCCTCGCCGGCCTGATCGACCTCACCGGCAATCTCGCCTTCGACCTTTCGACCAACGATGTTGTCGCCGTCGGCACCAACCTCGCCGCCTCGCTCGTGGTCGGCGGTTTCACCGCCGGCTTCTCCGGCGGCTCCTTCGCCCTCCGTATCAAGAGCGACCGCACCCTCGCCCTCTCCGCCTCGGCCTCGTCCCTCGTTCTCTCTGGCGGCGGCTTCGCCTCGGCCACCGCGACCTCGATGAGCGTGGTCTACAACACCACTGGCGCCGCCGTGACCGAAAACATCACCGTCGGCACCGTCTCGCGTTCGCTCAACGCAGGCGTCGGCGCCGCGCCCGCCGCCCCGTTCTTCGCCTTCACCGCCAACGGCGTCAGCGCCCAGCTCGCCGGCCTGCTCACCGTCACCGGCAACTTCGCCTTCACCCGCGCCTCCACCGCCGACGGCGAGACCGTCGTCCGCGTCGGTGTCACCGCCTTCGGCGCGACGCTCGGCAACGGCAGCGCGACCTTCCTCACCCTCTCCGCCGGCACCGGCGCCTTCATCATCGCCGCCTCGGGCACCGCCGGCCGCATCAACGTCACCGCCGCGTCCAACATCGCCTCCATCACCTTCGCGCCCGCGCCTTTCGTGGTGGAGTTCAACACCGGCTCCGAGCCCGTGCAGGAGTCCGTCACGGTCGGCGCCGAAACGCTCGACCTCGACCTGGCCGCCGGCCGCTTCTTCCGCGTCGTCGCGGGCAGCGCCGAAACGCCCTTCAACCTCACCGTCGCCGGCCTCAATCTCGCCGGCCGCGTCGCCTTCGAGCAGACCACCGACACCGCCGGCGCCCGCGTCACGCTCGTCTCCTTCGCCGACGTCAGCCTCACCCTCGGCAACACCGTCTCCGGCGTCACCGGTCCCTCGCTCGCCGTCACCGGCGCCCGCGGCGTCTTCCTGATCAACAGCCTCGGCGTCGCCGGCACGCTCGCCTTCACCGCCACCGTCGGCACCACCTTCGGCGCCAACGCCGACGTCATCCTCGAGGTCAACAATACCAACGCGCGCGCCACCGCCACCGGCACTTTTGGCACGCTCGACCTTGAGGCCGGCCCCTACACCCGCCTCCAGATCAACAACCTCTCCATCCGCCTCCCCGGCGTCACCATCGAGGGCGACTTCCTCTTCAAGACCTCCACCGCCGGCCAGGTCATCGTCGGCAACAACGTCCGCGTCTTCCTTGGCAACGACTCCGCCACGCCCTCCGCCCGCGTCGGCCTCGAGCTCGTCGGCGGCACCGCCGTCCTCATGCGCGACGGCGGCCTGGAGTTCGGCTACGTCACCGGCCGCATCCGCCTCGTCGGCGTCTCCGGCGCGACCTTCGACGCCGTGGTCACCGTTCGCCTCAACGAGACCGCCACCGCCCAGTCAGAGACCTTCACGCTCGATGGCGAGGAGGTCTCGCTCGAATTCTCCGCCACCGAGATAGCCTCCGGCGGATCCGCCTTCGCCCAAGTCGTCGCCACCGACGCGCGCCTTGTCCTCGGTTCCAACGCCGTCGTCGCCGGCGACTTCCTCTTCACCAAGTCCGGCGCGACCCTCGTCGCCTCCGGTTCCGGCATCGAGGCCTTCCTCGGCGCCGGTTACGGCACCGACTCCGCCGTCGGTGCTTCGCTCACCGACGGCCGCTTCGGCCTGCTCCTCGATCTCTCCACCCGCGAACTCGCGCTCGCCGCCCGCGGCACTGCCGCCTTCGTCGGCGTCCCCGGCCTCGTCGCCACCGGCACGATCGACTTCACCCACAATACCTTCGCCGCCGACAAGACCCTGAACGTCGCCGCTTCCGGCGCGCCCATCAACGTCACCGCCGCCCACTCCACCCCGCGCCTCAAGGGCGACATCCAGCTCAACCTC
>JAIXVY010000225.1 GCA_027482505.1 Opitutaceae bacterium
AGTGAACCTTGACCGTGTCGGTCGGCTTCGGCTTCGGGCCGGAACCTTCGGCGATCACCTCGTAGCACAGGCCGGACTCGGTGGTTTTGATCGCGGGGTTCTTCTTTAGCTCGGTGAAGTAGGCGTCGGACTCGCCCTTGGCCTTCTCGGCGGCCTTGGCCATGGCGGCCTGCTGGCGGCCACCCAGCACGCGCTGGATTTCGGAGCCGAACACGTCGGGGCTGAACTTGCCCTTTTCTCCGCTGAAGGCGGCCTCGAGACCCTTGAGGGCCGCGGCCTTCTCGCCGGCGGTGAGATTAAACTCGGAGATGCCGATGCGCTGACCCACGAGATAGCCAAAGGCCTCGAACACCTGTTCGTCGGTGTATTTGGGCGCCTCGGCCGCGGGAGCGGGGGCGGCGGCGGGAGTCTCCTGGGCGGAGACATGGAGAGCGGAGACGGCGGCGGCGAGGGCGGAGGCCTGCAGGATGCGGACGAATTTCATGGGTTCGGTTAGTGGGTATGAGTTTGTTGGACAAACAGGGAATCCCCGCCAGCCGGACAAGGTTCCCACGCTGCGCGCCAGCCCCTTGCGCTGGCAAACCCATACTTGTTTGTCGCCTTAAACACCTTCCGCTCACGCTTGAGCCCCGCCCGCGAGCGGTTAACCGTTCACTCCTTACGATGAATCCCCACGCTTTCTGGACCGGCGCCGACGGCCGCATCCTGTCCATCCGCCGCAAAGACGCCCGCACCCTGGTCCTCACCCTCGCCTTTGCCCCCCGCAACCCAGCCGAGTGGGAGTTCATGCGCCTCCACGCCCCGGCCCTGCGCTTCACCGAACGCTCCACCCTCGCCCGCATCGGCATCGAGATGATCACGCAGGGCGCGCCCCACGCCGACGGCAAGCGCCTGCTCCTCGACGCCGAGGCCTTCCTCTACGACGACAGCTTCCCCAACGCCCCCTATTGGCCGCAACTCCTCCGCCCCGGCGTGGCCGTGGGCCGCCTTTTTCACGCCCCTCAGGAGGCCCGCCTCAACTCCGCCCAGATCTGGGAGGCCATCCAGGCCAACCGCCTGAAGCTGCCCAACACCATCAGCATCGACCGCCACGGCCAGGTGTTTCTCACCCCGCACGCGCTCACCTACACCCTCAACCCGCGCCTCACCCGGCCCGCCTTCGAGCGCCTGGTTTCGGGCGACGCCGGCCGCGGCTTCATCGACAAGGTCCAGGTCCGCCACGAGGCCACCCCCATCTCCATCGCCCCGCGCTCCGGCATCCTCACCAGCTGCTCCATGTATTTGAAAGAGCACTACGTCGTGCTCAACCCCGGCGAGGGCAACTTCGGCATCCACACCGGCGCCGTCCTGCTCGACCCCGTGAAGACCGCGGGCACGAACATCATGCTCGAGATCTACAACCACGGCGACCAGCCCGTGGTGAACCCCATGGTCTCGGTCGCCGTCTACCGCGCCCCCGAGCCCGACGCCGCCCCCGCGCGCAACCAGGCCCGCCGCCGTCGCCAGGACGTCACCGCCGCCCGCGCCCTCTACCACTGCCTCGACGCCAACCCCATCGCCGCCGGCGCGCC
This sequence comes from Opitutaceae bacterium, assembly GCA_027482505.1. Lineage (GTDB taxonomy): Bacteria > Verrucomicrobiota > Verrucomicrobiia > Opitutales > Opitutaceae > IMCC26134_A. The sequence goes on from JAIXVY010000225.1 coordinate 1,572, forward strand.
CGCGCCCCGCCCCCGCACCCACATCGTCGTGGAGGGCCAGTCGTCGACCATGGCCAACCCCAGCCTGCTCGTCGACTCCGCCACCTTCGCCGCCCTGCGCGAGAAGCCCGCCTCCGCCGCGCTCGGCCGCACCGCCGGCCACGCCACCATGATCCAGGCCATGGACGCCGCCCCGGCCGGCGCCGACACCCTCCTCGTCGACTACTTCCCCAACCTGCTCGAGCACGCCGAGCTCCTCACCCGCCTCGGAAAGATCCCGCTCCGCCGGCTCGTCTTCCGCCGCCCCTCCCGCACCCACGGCTTCTTCCTCTCCAGCAACGCCCACGCCCGGCTCGACACCCTCGACGCCCTCGGGATCAAGGTCTACTGGTTCAACCCCGAGCTCGGCGACCTCTACCTCCACACCTACAAGAAGGGCCACGGCTTCTTCATCCGCGAGGAGATGGTGAAGCGCTTCCAGGAGGCCACCATCCTCGCCTTCTACGGCAGCGCGGTCGGCCTCGACGGCGCCCAGACCTCGCGCATCTCCGCCCTCATCGACAAGCTCGCCGGCTTCATGGGCCCCAACGTCGGCGTGCTCACCGGCGGCGGCGGCGGCGTCATGCGCCTCGCCACCGACCAGGCCCGCGAAAAAGGCGCCCTCACCGGCGCGTGCTTCCTCGAGCTCGAGGCCCAGCCGCCCGAGCTCGGCGTCGACTTCTTCAACACCTTCCAGGAAACCTCCCGCCACTTCCGCCAAAAGTGGTTCGAAGTCGCCGATTTTTGCGTCTTCAACGTCGGCGGCGTCGGCACGCTCGAGGAGGTCGGCATCGAGCTCTGCAACCTCAAGCTCGGCATCCGCCCGCGCGTGCCCTACGTCTTCCTCGACCGCGCCTACTTCGCGCCTCTGCGTCAGCAGATCCAGCGCATGGTGCAGGAAAAACGCGCCCCCGCCTGGATGCTCGACTACATATTGTTCACCGACGACGCCGACGAGGTCCTCCATTTCTACCGCAAGAAACTGCAAGTGCTCTAATCCGGCGCGACGGCGGCCGAAACTACGGCCAAGGAAGCCTCCAGATGTCGCGCCCCGCCCGGCGACGCGGCGCGGGCGCCCGCCGTTTTTCTGCTTTCAGGTTTCCGGTCTCCGCCCTCAGCCTTCCCCCCTTCCAGCCATGTCTCTACCCAGCTCCGTCCTCGTCGTCGGCTCCGGCGGCCGCGAACACGCCCTCGTCCAAGCCCTGCTCGCCTCCCCCGCCCGCCCGCGCGTCGTCTGCGCCCCCGGCAACGCCGGCATCGCCGCCGAGGTCACCTGCTTCCCCGTGGCGGCCGACGATGTCGCGGGCCTGGTCGCCCTCGCCAGGCGCGAGCGCGTCGCCTTCGTCGTGGTCGGCCCCGAGGTTCCGCTCTCCCTTGGCTTGGTGGACGCCCTCGCGAAGGAAAACATCCCCGCCTACGGCCCGCGCGCCGACGGCGCCCGGCTCGAGGCCTCCAAGGTCTTCACCAAGCAGATCCTCCTCCAGCACCGCATCCCCACCGCCCCCGCCGGCATCTTCACCGCCGTCGAGCCCGCCCTCGCCTATGTGCGCCAGCGCGGCGCGCCCATCGTGATCAAGGCCGACGGACTCGCCGCCGGCAAAGGCGTCGTCGTCGCCCAGACGCTTGCCGAGGCCGAGGCCGCGGTCACCGACATGCTCGCGGGCAACAAATTCGGCTCCGCCGGCTCCCAGGTCCTGATCGAGGACTGCCTCTTCGGCGAGGAGACCAGCATTCTCGTCGTCGTATCCGGTAAAAACTACACCATTCTTCCCACCTCGCAGGACCACAAGCGCGTCGGCGACGGCGACACCGGCCCCAACACCGGCGGCATGGGCACCTACTCCCCCGCCGAGGTCG
>JAIXVY010000238.1 GCA_027482505.1 Opitutaceae bacterium
ATTAACACGGATGAACACGGATAGCAGAGATTAAGACATTCTGCCCTTCGTTGCCTCCGTGACCTCCTTTGAAGTGCTCGGAATTTCCACCACAGAGACGCAGAGGCGCAGAGAGAATGAGCCAGATGAACCTGACCAATTCGAACATGGACCGCGGGCAGCGACTTCAGATACGCGTGTAATCGAGCACGCTGTGGCTGATGTGGCCGGCGGCGACGGTGGCTTTGTCGGTGATGAGGCCGGGTGGTGAGCGGTCTATGGCGTCGGAGAAGACGAAACGGTGGGTGCCGTCGTCGGCGGCGGGGCTGAAGAGCTGGGGCACGACGACGAGGGCGGGCACGGTGCGGACGACCTCGCTGACCGGGGTGCAGGGGTTGGGGAAGTTGAGGTTGTGGACGATGAATTTTTCCCGGCCGGTGGCGGGCGGAAGCTCGCCGGCGAGGCGCGCGGCGTGGGCGGCGCTGGTCTCGACCGTGGCGCGGGTGGAGGGCATCTCCGCGATGAGACGCCCCGCGGTGAGATCGCGCCATTCCTCGAAGCTGAGATCCTGCGAGCAGGCCATGGCGGGTAGGCCGTGAAGGGCGCCCTCCCAGGCGGCGGCGATGGTGCCGCTGGCGTTGATGAAGCCTAGGGTGGTATTGAGGCCGAGGTTGATGCCGGAGACGACGCCGTCGAAAGCGGCCGGGCCGCCGGGAAGAAGGTGGGCGAGGGCGATGTTGACGCAGTCGGCCGGGGTGCCGTCGACCGTCCAGGTGGGGACGCCGAGGCCGTGGTCGGCGCTGGCGGAGGCGACGGGGCGGTGGCGGCACTTGCTGGCGCCGGTCCAGCTCTGCTCTTGGAGCGGGGCGACGACGCAGAGATCGTGGCCGGCGGAGCGCAGAGCCGCGACCAAGGCGTGCAGAAAGGGAGAACGGATGCCGTCGTCGTTGGAAACCAGGAGGCGCATGGCGCCAAGGGAGGCGCGAAGCGGCGCGAGCTAAAGGAAAAAGGCGCGAACGAGGCGCTCAGTAGGGGCCGCGGATGTGGGGGCCAACCTCGGCGCGGTAGAAGGCGGCGAGTCGCGCGTGCGACTCGGGCGGGAGCGGGGGCAGGGCGGAGACGGCGGCGTTGTCCGCGACCTGGCCGACGCGGCTGGCGCCGGTGATGACGGTGGTGACGGCCGGGTGGTCGAGGATCCAGCGCTGGGAGAACTGGGCGAGGTTCCAGCCGGCGGGGGCGAGAGGCTTGAGCGCGTCGGCTAGGGCGACGGCTTTCTCGAAGGGGATACCGGCGAAGGTTTCGCCGACGTTGAAGGCGGCGCCGTCGCGGTTATAGTTACGATGGTCGGCCGCGGGGAAAACTGTGTCGCGGGTGAAGCGGCCTGCGAGCACGCCGCTGGCGAGCGGGAGGCGCACGATGATCGCCACGCGTTTGGCCTGCGCGGCGGGGAGGAGTTGCTCGGCGGGCTTTTGGCGGAAGACGTTGAAAATGACCTGGAGCGAGGCGAGGCCCTCCTGGGCGAGGCAGAGCAGGCCCTCGTCGACCGATTCGACGCTGGCCCCGAAGGCCTTGATCTTTCCTTCGGCGCGAAGGCGGCGGAGCCATTCGAAGATTTCGCCGCGACGCATGACCTCGACGGGGATGCAGTGGAGCTGGGTGAGGTCGAGGGCGTCGACGCCGAGGCGGCGCAGCGAATCCTCGGTCGCGGCGCGCACGCCGGCCTCGGTGTAGCGGGACGGATAGAGGGCGCCGGTGCGGCCCAGCTTGGTGGCGACGAGGATGTCTTTGCGACCGGACTCGCGGAGGAAGCGCCCGACGAGCGTTTCGCTGCGGCCGGCGCCGTAGACGTCGGCTGTATCGAAGAAGTTGATACCCGCTTCGGCCGCGGCGCCGAGAATGGCGAGGGCGGAGGCGTCGTCGACCGCGCCCCAGTCTGAGCCGCCGAGCTGCCAGCAGCCGAGGCCGATTTCGGAGGCGGGGAAGGACGTGGCGGGGAACGGGCGGGTTTTCATGGGTGTATTAACGGGGAACGCGGCCGCGCCGGGGAGGCAATCTTTCCTCGCGGGAAAGGCGAAGGGGGCGAAAAACCAGGGCCCGCGCGCTGAAACGGGCGGAAAAGTCGCTTTTTTTCGGAGGGCGTTTTCAGTGAGTCATCCGATGCCCATGCACGCATTTGCCCCTGTGTCTGTCTCGAGTCGTCTGTTCGCTTTCACCGTTTTGCTCGCCCTTGGCGGCGGCTCGGGCCGCGCTGAAATCCGCGAGTGGAGCGACACCGGAGGGCGGACCCTTCGCGGCGAATGGCTGGAAACGACGGAGGACGCGGTGAAGGTGCGGCGCGAGGACGGGCGGGTGTTCGAAATCCCGCTGGGCACGCTGGCCGAAACGGATCGGGCGTGGGCGTCGGAGCGTCGCGCGGAAAAGGCGGCTTCAAAGGCGAAGACCGCGGCCGCGCCCGAGCGGGCCCGCGAGCGCGTCGGCGCGAGCCAGGCGGCCGACGCCGAGGCCGCGGGTCGGGAGAAATTCCTGAAAGGGCCGCTTACCTACCGGCTCTCGGATGGATGGGAAAAATGGCCGGAGGATCGTCGTCGCGCGATCACGGACGCGATGGACGCGGCGGTGGCGTTTTTGAACGAGCACGGCGATTTCAAGAAAGCGGTGATCGCGAACAACAGCCCGGGGACGCCCACGGCGGACGCGAACTGGGACGGTTGGATAAACTGGGGCGGCACCATCAACCGTCGCGTGGCGCTGCATGAGATCGCGCACACGCTGGGCGTGGGCACGCACCGGCGCTGGCGGGAGAACATCAAGGACGGCAAGTGGACGGGGGAACACGCGCTGCGCCAGTTGCGCGAATTCGACGGGCCGTCGGCGGTCTTGTTCGCGGACCGGATGCACTTCTGGCCCTACGGGCTCAACTTCGACAAGGAATCCTCGCCGCAGAGCGACCTGCGTTTCGTGAAGATGGTGAAGGCCCTGCGCAAAGACATGGGCATCGAGTAGGGGGCGGGGCCGAAGGCGACCGGACCAGATCCACGAAACGACAGAGGTTCAGAAGCGGAAGCTGCTGCTGACCTGGAAGACCGCGCTGACGATGGCGTAGGCGATGAAGGCGACGAAGCTGAAGGCGGCGACGAGCACGCCGGCGCTGACGGACTTGGTGAAGGTGTTGAGAAAACGATCGAGCTCGTTGCGGCAAGTGCGCGCGATGTCGCGCAGGCCGGGGGCGAGGCTGCCGGTTTGCTCGGAGACCGAGAGGCGGTCGAGGAGGAGCGGTTCGAAAACGCCGGTGCGGCCGAGGGCGGTGGAGAGGGCCTCGCCCTCGAGGACGCGGTCGGTGGCCTCGGCGAAGCGGCCGCGCAGGGCCTCGTTGCCCACGGTGCGTTCGGCGAGGCGGAGCGCCTCGGCGGTGGTGATGCCGTTCTCCAGCAGAACGGCGAGGGTGTGGGCGAAGTTGAGCACGGTGCCGCGGATGGCGAAGCCGCGGATCAGGGGCAGGCGCAGGCCTAGTTCGTCGGTGGCCAGGCGGCCGGGGCCGGTGCGGCGCCATTGCCAGAAAAAGACGAAGCCGATGGCGAGGGCGGCGAGGCCGAAGGCGCCGTAGCGAAGGAGGAACTCGGAGCCGTTGACGAGGAGCTTGGTCGCCCAGGGGAGTTCGCCGCCCAGCGAGGTGAGCAGGCCCTTCAACCGCGGCATGAGGAAGAAGAGGAAGAACAGAATGACGCCCGCGGCGAGGAAGCAGACGAAGACCGGGTAGGCGAGGGCGGCGGCGAGTTTGGAGCGCAGTTCTTTTTGCTCGGTGAAGTGGCTGATGAGCCGCTCGAGCACGTCGCGCAGGTTGCCGGTGGCCTCGCCGGCGGCGACGAGGTTGACGGTCTGGCCGTCGAAGACGTGCGGGAAGCGGGAGAGCGCGACGGAGAGCGTCTGGCCTTCGCTGAGACTGCCCCAAAGCGCGGCGCAGAGGGCGCGGAGGCGTGGCTGCGAGACGCGGACGGAAAGAAGTCGCACGGCCTCGCCGGCGGAAAGTCCGCCGCGGACGAGATCGGCGAGGGCTTCAAGGAAGGGAAGGCGCTCCTTGGCGGTGGGCGCGGTGGAACGGGCGGAAGGGGCCGATGCCGCCGACGAAGCGGGCGCGCCCGCCGGGGAAGGCGTGCCTCCGGGGCGGCGGGAGCGTGCCGCCTTGGGCGCGGCGCCGGTGGACTCGTCGAGGCGGGTGGGTTGCAGGCCGCGGGTCTGGAGCTTGCGGAGCGCGTCGCGACGCGAGGGAGCGTCGACGGAGCCGGTGGAGGTGGCGCCGGATTTGTCGCGCGCGGTGTAGGAAAAGGAAGGCATGGTCCAGAAACTAGTCGCTAGAGGCTAGGAGCTAGTGGCTAGGAACTAGTCCGTCGTGCTGAGGGCGCGGAGGAGTTCGTCGAACGTGGTCTGGCCGGTGCGCACGCGCTGCCAGCCGGACTCGGAGAGCGTGGTCATGCCGTTGGCGATGGCCTGGTCGGTGAGGGCTCGGCCGGACTCGCGTTTCACGATGAGATCGTGGAGCGGCTTGGGGTGAAGAATCTCGAAGATGCCTACGCGGCCGCGGTAGCCGGTGCCGCGGCACTGGCGGCAGCCGACGGGGGCGGAGAGCTCGGTGACGCCGTCGGCGAGCGCGGGCGGGAGGTTGAGGGCGACGAGGTCGGCCTGGAGGCGGTCGCGCTGCACGGGCGCCGGCTTGGCGCAGGCGGGGCAGAGGCGGCGCACGAGGCGCTGGGCGATGACGAGTTCGACGGCGCTGGCGACGAGGAAGGGTTCGACGCCCATGTCGATCAAGCGGGTGATGGCGCCGGGCGCGTCGTTGGTGTGCAGGGTGGAGAACACCAAGTGACCGGTGAGGGAGGCGCGGATGGCGATCTCGGCGGTCTCGAGGTCGCGGATTTCGCCGACCATGATGACGTCGGGGTCCTGGCGGAGGACTGAGCGCAACGCGGAGGCGAAAGTGAG
>JAIXVY010000085.1 GCA_027482505.1 Opitutaceae bacterium
CCCTCAGCTACAAGGGCCACACCTACAACCTCGGCCAGATGCGCGTCTTCCGCGCCCGCTTCGAGCGCTACCTCGCCCAGCCCGAGTCCCTCGACAACGACGTCTACCGCGCCATCCTCAACGAGATCTTCAGCCTCCTCTCCACCCGCGGCGGCGAGGTCTCGGGCGAGACCACCCGCAAGGCCTGGCAGCTCTTGTATCGAGCCAGCGAATACGAGGCCGACGGCGGCGCCTCGCTCGCCGTCGCCAACCAGGTCTTCAACGCCTGGCGCATCCGCGACGAGCGCGACGCCCTCGCCGTCACCTCCGCCGAGCTCGACCGCATCCGCCGCCAGCAGCAGGTCGCCGTTACCTACTCCGGCGACACCATGGCCCGCGAGGGCGTCGCCAACGCCACCGGCATGGTCAACTCCACCACCCAGCAGATCGCCGAGGCCGCCGCGGAGGCCGCCCCGACCGGCCCCACCATCAACGTCAACTCCGGCGAAAACTCCGGCCAGAACAACGCGCGCAACAGCAACAACCGCCGCGCCGCCTCCGGCGCCAACGCCGACCCGCGCGCCGCCCAGAACACCCCCGCCACCACCCAGGGGCCCGTCTCCCAGATGTTCCGCGCCCGCGAGCTCGCCGAGACCGAGGCCAAGATCAAGGCCGCCGGGACCGGCGCCATGCTCACCGGCGTCCAGGCCAAGCTCCAGTTCCAGACCGCGCTGGTGAACCTGTTTCTTCAGCGCCGCTTCCAGCACTGCCTCATCGCCGCCAGCTTCTACCGCTACATCTTCAAGGGCTCCGCCCAAAACCTCGAGGTCGGCAAGAAGGAGATCCAGTCCTTCCTCCCCTCCAGCGATCTCGCCCTCACCGTCGAGACCCTCGAGTTCCTCTCCCGCGAGGCCATCAACGACACCGAGGCCGCCATGCAGGCCGTCCGCGCCAGCTACGCCGACGGCCAGCTCGTCGGCGCCCTCGAGCGCCTCCAGGAAACCTTCTTCCTCGGCGAATACCTCCCCGCCGTCGCCGGCTTCGAGCGGGAGAAAAAACAGACCCTCCACGCCCTCTACCGCCAGATCGACCAGGCCCGGAAGCTCGCCGACCTGAAGGACTACGACGCGGTCGACAAGGTCGTCGCCGAGATCGGCACCCTCGCCAAGGATTTCCGCTCCGGCGAGGTCGTCTCCGCCGTGCGCGCCGCCCAGCGCATGAGCACCCTCGCCCTCTACGCCGCCCAGCAGGCCGCCGCCGCCGGCGACTTCATCCGCGCCCAGGAGGGCGTCCAGCGCGCCGCCTCCCTCTGGCCGCTCAACCCCGCGATCAAGACCTACACCGAAAACATGGCCAGCCAGGTCGATCTCGGCTCGCAGGCCGCCGCCCTCTTCGACGACGCCCTCAAGCGCAACGATCTCCGCCGCCTCTACGACCAGCGCAGCGAGCTCGCCATCGCCCTCCTCACCGACGCCGTCCGCGGGCCGCGCCTGAAGGAGATCATCGAAAAGCTTTCCCGCGTGGAGATCTTCCTCGCCCAAGCCCAGGAACTCCTCGCCCAGAACAACGCCTTCGCCGCCTGGGAGGCCCTCGAGGCCGCCTCCGGCCTCGTCCCCAGCGACGTCCAGATCAACCAGCGCCGCGCCGAGCTCGCCCCTCGCGTCGCCGCCTTCGTCGGCCGGATCGACGCCGCCAAACGCCACGAGGAGGCCGGCCGCCCCGCCGCCGCCCTCACCCAGTGGCTCGCCGCCCAGTCCCTCTACCCCGCCAGCTCTCTCGCCCGCCTCGGCGTCGAGCGCGTGGGCGCCCGCCTCCTCGACGACCTCTCGCCCGCCGACGCCAAGAAAGCCGCGCCCGCCGCATCTTCATCCTCGTCGGCCGGCTCCTCCGCCTCTGCCACCCAGCCCGCCTCCTCCGCCTCGCCCTCCGCGGTCGAGACCGAGAGCTGAGCCCCGTTCCCCCACTCCATCATGCGTCCGCCTCTTCGTGCCGGCTCCGCCGAAGCCCAGCCGCTCAGCCAAGCCACGCCCGCCGTCCAGGCCGTCGTCTTTTGGGCCGTCTGGTTCTCCCTGACCTCCGGCGTCGTGCTGCTGCGCGTTTTTCTGGCCCCTGCCGCGAACCGCCCGGCCGCCGCCCCCGCGGGCTTCGGGCCCATCGAGTGGCTTTGCGTCGGGCTCGTCGCCGTTTCCGCCGCGCTCCGCTGGCTAGTCCTGCCCCGCCTCGGCACCCTCCCGGCCAAACTGCCCGTCTTCATCGTCGCCTGCGCCCTGGCCGAGGCCTGCGGCATCCTCTCGCTGTTTCTCTCCCCCTCCCACCACCGCGAACTCTTTGTCGTCAGCCTCCTCGGCCTGCTGACACTCGCACCCGTCTTCGCCCTGCCCCGCCCGTCCGGCTTCCCCCGCGCCGAAGGCTGAAAACCCCGGCCAACGCGCCCTCCCGGCGGCGCATCCGCACGCGCCCTCCGCGACTCCCGCCTCCCACCGGTGTTGACTGTCCGCGCGCGCCGCGCGCCGCCCCGCCGCTTTCCGCCTCGCGCCCCTTGGTGCGTCCTCGCTTAGGCTCAACAATTCGCGCACTTACTGCCAAAAATTGCTCGAAATCTCTCAAATTCTTCCAAACAACCTCCACCTCCCCCACATGTCCTCCCCCGCCCGCAGCAAGAAACCCGCATCCGCTTCCGCCGCCTTCGCCGCCGCGCGCGATGCCTACGCCGCCCTCGGCGTCGACGTCGAGGCCGCCCTCGCTACCCTCGCCGCCACCCCCATTTCCCTTCACTGCTGGCAGGGCGACGACGTCGGCGGCTTCGAGAAGGCCGACGCCACCCTCTCCGGCGGCGGCATCCAGGCCACCGGCAACTATCCCGGCAAGGCCCGCACCCTCGACCAGCTCCGCCAGGACCTCGATCTCGTTCTCAAGCTCCTCCCCGGCCGCCATCGCCTGCATCTCCACGCCATCTACGCCGACTTCGCCGGCAAGCCCGTGGACCGCGACGCCATCGAGCCGAAGCACTTCGCCTCCTGGGTCGACTGGGCGCAGGACCGCAAGCTCCACGGCCTCGATTTCAACCCTTCCAACTTCTCCCACCCGAAGTCCGCCGAGGCCACCCTCTCCCACCCCGACAAGGCCATCCGCGACTTCTGGATCGCCCACTGCGCCGCCTCCCGCCGCATCGGCGCCCACTTCGGCAAAAAGATGGGCACCCGCACCGTCACCAATGTTTGGATACCGGACGGCTCCAAAGACACGCCCTTCGACCGCGCCGCGCCCCGCGCCCGCCTCGCCGACTCGCTCGACCAGGTCTTCGCCGAAAAGCTCAACGCCAAGCACCACCTCGACGCCGTCGAGTCCAAGCTCTTCGGCATCGGCGCCGAGTCCTACACCGTCGGCTCCCACGAGTTCTACCTCGGCTACGCGCTCAAGCGCGGCGACGTCGCCTACTGCCTCGACGCCGGCCACTTCCACCCCACCGAGTCGCTCGCCGACAAGATCTCCTCCGTCCTCCAGTTCGCCCCCGCCCTTCTCCTCCACGTGAGCCGCGGCGTGCGCTGGGACTCCGACCACGTCGTCACCGCCGACGACCCCACCCGCGCCATCTTCGAGGAGCTCGTCCGCGGCGGCTTCCTCGGCCGCACCGCCATCGGCCTCGACTACTTCGACGCCTCCATCAACCGAATCGCCGCCTGGGTCATCGGCACCCGCGCCGCGCAGAAGAGCCTCCTCTCCGCCCTGCTCGAGCCCGCCGCCCAGCTCCGCGCCGCCGAGAAGTCCGGCAACCACGCCCTCCGCCTCGCCCTCTTCGAGGAAAGCCGCGCCCTCCCCCTCGGCCCGATCTGGGACGAGTTCTGCCGCCGCCACGAAACGCCCGCCGGCCTCGGCTTCATGACCGAGATCGCCGCCTACGAGAAGACCGTCCTCGCCAAGCGCTGAGCCGCCTCCTCCGCCGCTCCCCTCCGCGGGAGCGGCTCTTTCGTCCCTCCCGCCATTAGCCCGCCTAACCACCCTCAAGAGAAACCCAGCCAGAAACTCCGCATCTCTTGGCATCCGCCCCGACCCGCGGCCATTGGCCGCCCATCGACACCGGCCGGCGCGGCCCCCAAGGCCGCGCCACTCGCAGCCAAAGAGATGCCCCTTGGGCCATCTCCTTAGTGGTTAATTAAAGAAACCCGTCGCTCCGCCATCCGTCGCTCCGCCCCCCTTCCGCCACTCCGCCCCTCAGCCCTTTTTCAGGTTTCAGGTCTCAACCCTCCGCCCTCTTTTCCACCACCCATGCCCTCGTATCAATACGTCAACTACACCTGGGACGATGCCAAAGCCGCGTCCCTCGATCCCGTCGGTCGCCTCGTCTACCGCTCCAACATCCTGGGCTCCGACCAGCGCATCACCAACACCGGCGGCGGCAACACCTCCTCCAAGTTGACCGAGAAGGACCCCATCACCGGCCAGCCCGTCGAGGTCCTCTGGGTAAAAGGCTCCGGCGGCGATCTCCGCACCGCCGGCCGCGAGTTCTTCTCCTCCCTCTACCAGGAAAAACTCCTCGCCCTCCAGGGCGTCTACAACGCCCGCCCCGACAAGGGCCTCAAGACCGAGGCCGAGGACGCGATGGTCGCCATGCAGGCCCACGCCACCTTCAACCTCAACCCCCGCGCCTCCTCGATCGACACGCCCCTGCACAGCTTCCTGCCGGGCAAGTTCGTCGACCACATGCACCCCAACGCGATCATCGCGATCGCGGCCTCCGCGCGTTGCCAGGAGCTCACCAAGGAAATCTTCGGCGGCCAGATGGCCTACGTGCCGTGGATGCGCCCGGGCTTCGAGCTCGGCCTCGCCATGCAGAAGATCTCCAAGGAGCAGCCCAACGTGAAGGCCATCATGATGGGCCAGCACGGCTTCATCTCCTGGGCCGATGACGAAAAGGCCTGCTACACCTGGACCCTCGACTGCATCGAGAAAGCCTCC
>JAIXVY010000102.1 GCA_027482505.1 Opitutaceae bacterium
CATGTGGCTGGACGAATACCGCCTCGACGGACTGCGGCTCTGCTCCGACCGCGCGATCAAGGACGACATTGGAGGGCGATTCCTGGTCGAATTGACCGGACTCGTTCATGACCGCGGCGCCTTTCTCGTCGCCGAAGACGCACGTAACGACGTCGGCGTGATCACACCGGTGAGCGAGGGCGGTCTGGGGGCTGACGCTGTCTTGTCGGATGATTTTCACCACGTCTCGCACGTTGCGCTCACTCGCCGGCGCGAGGTGGATTTTGCCGACTATTCAGGGACCTTGTCCGAAATCGCGCAGACCCTTCGCTCGGGCTGGTTCTACGAGGGGCAGGTCTCATTTCGGACCGGCTTGCCCCGCGGCACGCCTTGCGAGGGCCGGCCGCCGGAGCAGTTTGTGCACTTCATCTCCAATCACGAGCAGGTGGGCGGGCGCCCCTTGGGCGAACGGCTGCACGACCTCGCTTCCCCCGAGGCCTATCGGGCGCTCTCGATGCTGCTTTGTCTGACTCCCTTTACTCCGCTTCTGTTCATGGGGCAGGAATGGGCGGCGGGCTCGCCGTTTTATTATTTTTCCGATTTGGCCGGAGAAACAGAAGCGGGCGCGGCCGACGGCAGCCTCCTGGATTTTGGGAAGCACCGCCCCGACCGCGACGCGCGCACGCTCGCGCTCATGCCCGATCCGCGGCTTGAGCAGACTTTCGCGGCCAGTCGGCTTGATTGGGACGAACTCGGTCGCGCGCCGCACGACGAAGTGCTGGCGCTTTATCGCGCCTGCCTGGGATTGCGCGCCGCGGAGCCGATTTTCCAGAACCCACCGCGCCGCATCTGGGCGGTGGAGCAGGTGGCCGAGAATCTTCTGGGGTTGCGCTGGCTGGAGCCGGGCGGCGACTGGCTTCTTCTGCTCGGCTTGGCGCCGGGCTTAAGCGCAGTGGCCCTCGACGGCTTCACGCTCGCGCAGCCCGGCCGGCGCTGGCGGCCCGCGCTGGCGAGCAACGACGATCGTTTTGGCGGGGACGGTCCGGCCGGGCCGGTGCGGATCGAGGCGACCCGCATCGTGCTATCCGCGCCGGGCGCGGTGCTGTTGCGGGAGACCTAGGGGCGGGCGGCGCCGCCCCTACCATGCGGACGCGTCGAATATTCCAGAACGGAAAACCGTAATTCGCCCACCTCGGGCGCGGAAACTCGTCCGATCACGGCGCGGCGTATCGCGGTGTAGTATGCCGGGGCTTTCGCGTCCTTCTCCCTCAAATCCCTTCCTTTGAACGCAGCCACGTCCTCCGCTTACCGCGCCTTTCCCCGCCTTGTCGCGGCGGCGTTTCTCACGACATTGCTGCACCTCGCGGTGCTCATCGTCGGCCCCATGGCCGGGGGCACGCCGCGCGAGCGTTACCACCGCCTGGTGCAGCACGACAGCTACTGGTTCATGGACATCATCGGTCGCGGCTACCAGAGCCCCGTGCCCCCCAGCCCGGTAAAGCGCATGGAGGTGTCGAATGTCGCCTTTTTTCCCGGCTATCCGCTGCTGGCCGGCGCATTTGTCCACGGTCTGGGACTGTATCCGTGGACCGCGCTGCCGCTCGCCTCGCAACTCGCGACCTGGGGTTTCTGGACCTACTTTCTGCTCCTGGCTCGCGAGCTGCGATTTTCGCGGGCCCAAACGATCGCGGCGACCGCGCTCGTGGCGGCGCATCCCGCGGCGTTTTACCTGATCGCTGGATACTCGGAGTCGTTGTTTTTGCTGTTCGTGCTGGGCTATCTTTTCTGGTCGGCGCGCAGCGGGGCCGGAGCGGCGTTCGTCGCGGCGCTGCACGGCGCGGGCATGACGGCTACGCGCATCGCGGGCGCGCCCGCGGCGTTCGCGCCTTTGCTGCGCGCGTTGACGCAGCGAGCCGACCCGTATTCGTGGCGGAGCTGGTCGCGCGCTCCGCTGGACGCCGCGACCGTCCGCGCCGTGCTGCTGGGCGTGGCATCCCTGGCGGGCATGATCGCCTTTTTCGACTACTGCCAGACGCGCTGGGGGCATTGGAACTTCTACATGATGACGCAGGAGGCTGGGTGGGGCGTTCGTCCCGACTACCTCGCGCTGCTCAAGCCCGGCGCCTATCTGCGCTGGTGGCCGGACTGGTCGCGGGCCGCCCCTTTCGGGCAGTTTCTGACGACTCTCACCACATTGGCCTACGTCGGTCTCGCGGCATGGGAGATCACCGCGGCGCGGCGCGGACCAACGCGCTGGCGCGAGCGATTGCCGCTGCATTTCACCGGCTTCGCCCTCTACGCGCTCGCGGTGAGCGGCGTGTATTCGGTGCGGCTGGAGAGCATGACGCGCTATCAGTTCTGCGCGCACGTGCTGCTCGTGCTCGGCGTCCTGCACGCCTATCTGGAAATCGGTCCGGCGAGACCCGCGACGCGACGGCTGCTGATCGCCGCGGTCGTCGTGGCGGCGCTTTTCGGACTGGTCGTGCAGATGCGCTTCGCCGCCCAGTTCGCCCGGGCCGAGTGGGTGGCCTGAATTTTTTCTCATGCAACCACGTCACATCGCAATCATCGGAGGCGGGCCGGCCGGGCTTACGGCGGCCTATCTGCTCACCAAGGCAAACCAGCGCGTCACGGTGATCGAGGCCGATCCGGACTACGTCGGCGGCATTTCCCGCACGGTTCGCCACCGCGGTTATCGGTTCGATATCGGCGGACATCGCTTCTTCACGAAATCGCCCGAGGTCGAGGCGCTCTGGAACGAGCTTTTGCCCGACGATTTTCTCGCGCGGCCTCGCTCCTCGCGAATCTTCTACGGCGGAAAATTCTTTTCCTATCCCCTGAAGCCGTTCGACGCGCTCTCGAAGCTGGGCCCGGCGGAGTCTCTGCTTTGCGTTTTGTCCTGGCTAAAGGCGCGGATGCATCCGGTGCCTTCTCCGTCCAATTTCGAGGAATGGGTCGGCAATCAATTCGGCCGGCGGCTTTTTCGGATTTTTTTCAAGAGCTACACGGAAAAGGTCTGGGGCATGGATTGTCGCGAAATCTCCGCCGACTGGGCGGCGCAGCGGATAAAAGGCCTGTCGCTCGGCGCCGCCATCAAGGACGCGCTCACGCCGGGCCGGCGCGCGGGGGGCAAGAACGGGGCCAAGTCGCTCATCACGAACTTTCGCTATCCGCGCCACGGTCCCGGCATGATGTGGGAGGAGTGCGCCCGCCGCGTGCGCGCCCAGGGCGGAGAGGTTCTGATGGGCCGGCGGGTCACCGGGCTATCCGCCGATCCGGACGGACGTTGGCGACTTTCGGCGCATGGCTCAGGCGGGGAGGAGGAGCTCGGTCTTTTTGACGAAGTCGTCTCCACCGCCCCCCTGCGCGAACTCGCGCAGTCGATCCGGCCTGCCTTGCCCGCGGAGGCGCTCCGGGCTGCGGGCAGGCTGGGCTACCGGGACTTTATCACCGTGGCCCTTATCCTTCCCGACGAGGAGCGTTTTTCCGACAACTGGATCTACATCCACGATCCGGGAGTGAAAGTGGGGCGCATCCAGAACTTCAAATCCTGGTCGCCCGAGCTGATCCCCGAGCCGGGCATGAATTGCTACGGCATGGAGTATTTTTGCTTCGAGGGCGACGGGCTTTGGGATTCGGACGACCGCGCCTTGATCGAACTGGCCAAGCGAGAGTTGGAAAAAATCGGCCTGGCCCGGGCCGCGGATGTGCGCGAAGGCGTGGTGGTGCGCCAGAAAAAGGCGTATCCGGTCTACGACGACGAATACGCCGCCAATGTGGGGCTGCTGCGGACCGAGCTGGAACAACGCTTCCCGAACCTTCACCTGATCGGACGCAACGGCATGCATAAATACAACAACCAGGACCACGCGATGATGACCGGCATGCTCTGCGCGCGAAACATCCTCGCCGGCCGCCGCGATTACGACCTGTGGCGGGTGAACGAGGACGCCGAGTATCACGAACAGACGGACAACTCCGCCGCGGGCGGCTTGCGCATGGTGCCGCGCCGGGCGCAGGGCCGGCCGCAGCCTGCCGCTTCCTGAGCGGCGGAGCGGTCGCGCGCGAAGTTCCTGCCGACAAAGACGCCCCGGCCCGTTTCGCGGGCCGGGGCGTCGGCTATCGAGCGAGGTTGGATCCTAGACGGAAGCCTGGGCCGCGTGCGCGGCGCGGGCGTTCACTCTTGATTCGGCGGCGCGGGTGAGCCTGTCGTCCGTGGCGCCCTCCTCTTTGAGCGTTTGCTCGATCAGGCGGGCGGCGTCGGTGTAGCCTAGGCGCTGCGCGAACGTCCGCGCGCTGCCATAGCCGGCGATCTCGTAGTGCTCGATTTTTTGGGCGATGACTATGAGGCCTGCATCCAGCACCTGCGGGTCGGCCTCTTCCTGGAGGAACTCCCGCGCCTCGGCGATCAGCCCCTGCATGCCGAGGCATGTCTTGCCTTCGGGCGTGGCGCCCAAGGCGTTGAAGAGCTGGCCCAATCGCTGGAGCTGTCC
This sequence comes from Opitutaceae bacterium, assembly GCA_027482505.1. GTDB lineage: Bacteria > Verrucomicrobiota > Verrucomicrobiia > Opitutales > Opitutaceae > IMCC26134_A. The sequence goes on from JAIXVY010000102.1 coordinate 4,473, forward strand.
TCGCGTCTCCGCGAGGTGTTGCTGGAAGAGGCTTTTAAGCGTTTCGGAGGCCGAGGCCTGGGCGAGCAGAGGCAGGGCGTCGAGGAGTTGCTGTTCCGCGCTGTGTAAATCGCGCAGTTCGTGGACAAACAGATCGTGAAGGGTGTCGAGGGACATGGCATCAAGGGGTCGCGGGCGAGAGATGGAATGGAGGTGAATCAATGGCCGGCGGGGGCGTGTGTGCGGGGTAGATGATGGTCGTCCGCTGCGGATGCGGCGGGGCGGCTCATCAGGGCTACGCCGATTTCCAGAATGCCGACGACAACGTGCGGCCAGGCGATGCGATCGGCGAAGTCGAGCAGCCAAGGGCTGGCGGCTAGGAAGATGCCGGCGGCCAGATCCAGCCCGAGGTGCACGCGGTAGGGAATGAGCTTGGCGATGCTTAGCTCGTAGGCGGTTACGAGGCTGTAGAGCAGCGTTCCCGCGCCGACTATCCAGGCGGCGTTGCGGGCCGGCTCATCCTCGGCGAAGCCGAAAAGGAAAGGAGCGGCGAGAAGGAGGACGCCGACGATATAGTCGAGTATTCCGTGAGTGCGGCTGTTGATGCGTTTCATGATGGGTGTGATTTGGCGTTCAGGCGGCGGAGCGGGCGGGGCAGGCGGGGAAAAACGGGGGGCGCGCGCCAGCGGGCGCCGCAAGGCTGCGCCGGATTCCCCGGGCGATGCAGTTGTCTGGTGTTTCGCCACGGATGCCGTGATGCGGTCCTGGGTTTGGTTTGAGCATCGTCCCGCCATGATAGCAGCCTAGCTAGGGAAGCGTGATCGGGCGGCGCCGGTCGCGGGTGCTGGGGAGCCACGACTTCGGGGAGCCGCGGCTTGTCGCCCATGATGCCACGGGAAATGGGAGCCCGCCCGCTCACGTGGAGCGCCCCCGCGCCCTCGCGCGTTTCGGGCATCGGGCGGCCCGGGACGTTTACCGGGGAGGCGCCTTCAATCCACGGCGCTGACGTAGCTTCACCGGTCCGTGGAAAAAGGGCCGACTTCGGGAAATCCCTCGGTCTAGCCAGGCGCCGATCCGGCCCGCGTGCCGCCGGGCGGACGGGCTGAGACAACAAAAAGCCCGCCTTCCGGTGAAGGCGGGCCGAAATAGGAATGATGCTACGGATGGCCGCTCAGGCGGCCGCCGGGATGGAGCCGCGCTTCGGGATGCGGATGCTCAGGATGCCGTCGTTGAGCTCGGCGGAGAGCGCGGCGTAATCGAGCTCCCGGCCCAGGCGCAGCCTCAGCTCGTAGTCGCGCTGGGCGTGTTCGAGGTGGGCGGCGGCGAAATTGACCCGCACCACATGGGTCTTGCGGCCGATGACGACCAAGTCCGGGCCGCGAACGACGATATCCACGCCGGCCGCATCCACTCCGGGAAGGAAGACGGTTAGGTCGATGGCGTCGCCGTGCTGCTGGCAATCGTAGTGCGGGCTGCGCGTCTCGCCGAGGCCGGCGGGAATGGCGCGGCCCGAGCGACGGTTGCTGGTCAGCGTGGGCGGGAGGATCGTGTTCATGTGCGGGAAAAAGTGGAGAATGGGTTTGAAGGAAGGGTGGGGGAGAAACGGCCGTGCGCGGGCCAGCGAGCGGAAATGCCACGAGCCTCAGCGAGCCTCGTGACGGGCCGCCGGGAGCGAGAGTCTTGTCTGGTGGAGCTAAAACGCCTTTGGGTTGGCGCTTGCTCAGACTCGTCGGCCCGGAGCGGCCGGCTGGCGTTTTTGACACCAGTGGCATTGACGACCTTGCATCATGCCATGGGCGCGCGCGGTCTTCGTGGACGAAGCACCGGAGCGGCGAGAGGCGATGATGTGAGAGGAGGGCGTCATTAGGTTGTCTGGTTTCACTATGCACAATGCAGACCGTATGCCAAGTCCCCGGTTCATTTTGCGCTGTGAAGTTTGGGTTACGGGGCGGAAGCGCTGCATTAGGCGGGCTTGGCGGGCGGGGCTGTTTTCCGCGTTGGACAAGGGCGCGAGGGTGTTTCTCCGTGTGGGCTTCATGGCCGAATCCACTCCAATCGATCCCGCCGAGCCCGGTCTCGAGGTGCGCACGTTTTTCGTGCGCGGGCGCAACGCGCTGCTCGCGCGCGCCAATTTTTCCGACCTTTACGTCGATTATTACCTGCATCTCGGAAAACACGGCGTGAAGCCGGCCGGGGCGCACGACGAGCTCTTCAAGCGAGCCCTCGCCGGATTCGTGCTTCACTCCGCCTCGCGTCCGTGGAACGAGCTGACGGCCTGGACGATCAACATCCAGGAGCCGCGCGTGAACCTGTTTCTCACCGGCGACAACGAGACCGGAGCCGTGATCGGCCGCATCTTTGACGAGAACGTGAAGGAGTTTCCGGAAAACCTGTTTTACTCCGACGTGGTGCGCGGGCGGCAGCCGAAGCGGCGCAGCGTGGTCCCGTTCGCGGGAGGCGATCCCATCGTCGGCATGGAGACGTTCTACGCGCGCAGCGAGCAGCGGCCGGTGCGGTTTTTCCAACTCGCGGAAGAGGAGTTCGCCCTGCTGTGCGAACACCCGGACTGCGACGCGGCCTGGTTCGCCTCCGTGGATGCGGACGGCGTGCGCGCCTTGGCGCCCGACGCGGGCGCGGAGACGGTGAGCCTCATGGAGAAACGGGTCTACCGCTGGCATTGCGGGTGCAACCAGGAGCGGATGATGGAGGTGCTCGCCCCGGTCATGAAGACCGATTCCGAGGGTTTGTTTGGCGAGTCCAACGTCATCACCATCCAGTGCCCGCGCTGCGCGGCCCGCCACGCTGTCACGCGCGAGGCCTTGGAGGCCTACGTGGCGTCGCACCCGTGAACGAGTGGCTGCACAATATCTGGAGCGGGCTCGCGGAGTCGGGCCCGCTGGATCGCCTGAATCTCGCGCTCGGTGTGCTCGGCGTGTGGCTGATGACGCGCCGCAGCCTGTGGGCCTTTCCCGTTGGGCTCGCGGCCGTATCGGTGCAGGGCGTTCTTTTCTGGCAGGCTCGCTTCTACGCCGACGCGAAGCTGCAGGTCTTTTTTTTCGCCTGCCTGGCCTACGGTTGGTGGCACTGGACGCGTCACAAGGGCGGCGCGCCTGAATTGCCGGTCACGCGCCTGAAATGGCGTGATCGCCTGGCCGGCGTCGGCGCGGCCGCGGCGCTCGCGCTCGCCTGGGGTTGGTGGCAGTCCCGGCACACCGACGCCGCGATGCCCTACCGCGACACCTTCATCGCGTCCTTCAGCCTGCTGGGGCAGATCTGGCAGGTGCGCAAACGGCTGGAAAACTGGCCGGTTTGGACCGCGGTCAACGCAGTGGCGATCGTCTCCTACTGGTCGGCCGAGCTGGCGTTCACGGCCTTCCTCTACGCGATCTACCTCGTGCTCGGGCTGCTCGGCTGGATCGAGTGGACCCGCGCGCTCCGCCGCGGCGCGGCCCCCGCGCCGGAAGCGACGGAGGCGAAGGCATGAGCGCTAAGGCGCTGCGCGTGGTGCTCTTCGGCGCCGAGTCCACCGGCAAGTCCACGCTGGCCGAGCGGCTGGCGGCGCGTTTCGGGGCGCCGTGGTCGACGGAATACGTGCGCGAGTATTGGGACACCCACGGCGGCGTGATCACCGCCGACAGCCTCGACGCCATCGCGCGCGGGCGGAATCGCGCGGGGCGCGCGTTATGTTTCACGACACCGACCTGCTCACCTGCACGATTTGGGATGACCTGCTTTTTCCCGGCTCGTGTCCCGAATGGGCGCGCGCCGAGGCGTCGAAGCGGGTCCGGGAGACCGATCTCTTTCTGTTTTGCGACACCGATCTGCCTTGGGCGCCCGATCCGCAGCGCTGCTTCCCCGACGAGGCGGGCCGCGCCATGTGCCGCCGGGTGTTTTTGGAAAAACTCGAGGCGACCGGCGCGCGCTGGACGCGGGTTTATGGCGCCGACGCGGAGCGCGAGGCCCGGGCGGTCGCGGCGGTGGAGCTGCTTTTGAACCGATGCGCGAACCGATGAGCGACAATCATGAGGCGAGGTTTGGCGGTCTGGCCCGGCTCTATGGTCGCGAGGCGTTGGCGCGCCTGCGCGCGGCTCATTTCTGCGTGGTGGGCGTGGGCGGCGTGGGCTCGTGGACCGCAGAGGCGCTGGCGCGCGGCGGGGCGGGGGCGATCACGCTGGTCGACCTCGATGAAGTCTGCGTGAGCAACGTCAACCGCCAGCTCCACGCTCTCGACGGCCAGATCGGCCGCCCCAAGGTGGAGGTGTTGGCCGAGCGGATACGGCTCATAAATCCGGAGTGCCGCGTCGACGCGGTGCAGGAGTTTTTCGTGGGCTCCAGCGCCGGGCGACTGCTCGCGCCGGAGCGCGCTTACAGCGTGGTGATCGACGCCATCGACTCGGTGGCGCACAAGGCCCTGCTGCTCTCCTCCTGCGTGGAGCGCGGCCTGCCGGTCGTCTCCACCGGCGGGGCGGGCGGCAAGCGCGACGGCACGCGGCTGCGCCTCGGCGACCTCGGGGAATCCGGCGGCGACGACCTCCTCAGGCAGGTGAGAAAAACGCTGCGGCGCGAGCATGGGTTCCCGGGCGGCGAGGGGCATCGCTACGGCATTCGCGTGGTGTGGAGCACCGAGCCCGCGGTCTATCCCTGGGCCGATGGCACCTGCGCGGCTTCGCCCGAGCCGGGTTCCAGCACGCGTCTGGATTGTTCCGCCGGGCTGGGCGCGGCGATGTGGGTGACGGCCGCGTTTGGCCTGGCGGCGGCGCAGGAGGCGGTGCGCCTGGTCGTGGAGGATGTCGGCGCCGCCGGCGTTACGGTCCAAAAAGGCGATTGAAATTTTCCGCCAGCCGTCGCGAGAGCACGCCCTGGTCCTCGCCGCGCACCGCGGCGAGGCCGGCGTAGGCGGCTTCGATGTTGCCCGGGTGGTTCACCGGCGAGCCGTCGGGCGCGGGCGGCAGCTTGTGGGTGCGCCAGGTTTGCGGCGGTATCATCGCGGGCGCGTCGGTTTCGCAGAGGAGGCGGTCCGCGGGGACGGTCTTGAAGGTCTCGCGCTGGCGCTCCTTGCGCGGGTCGAGAAAAGACGGGTTGAAAGAGAAATAGGCCCCGAGCCTGACGAACTCGGGGACAAGCGACGCCGGGCCTCCGTAGGCGTGAAGCAGGAATCCGCGCTCCGGGCGCGGCGTGGAGCGCAGCAGCGGCAGCAGGTC